>JAJYIB010000020.1 GCA_021790275.1 bacterium | reverse complement strand
ATCTAATGCCACAACGGCTACTCGGGGCGAATCGCCGTAATGGAGCTTTTGGAAATCGGGGACGAAATGGAAGAATTGATATTGAAATCGCCGACCGAAATCGAAATCAAGTCGGCCGCCAAAAAAACCGGTTTCGTCAGTATGGAACAGGACGCGGCGATTAAAATAATCGGCGGAATAACCACAATCGAAGAAGCCGAAAGAGTTTTGGGTTCCTTTTAAAAATTATTGAAAAGTCCCGCGAAAATTCATCGCTGTTAATAAAAAATTCGCGTTGCTTTTAATAATCTCGAGGCAATAGTCCTTTAAGCTGGCTCAAAGGGATAGGGCCGATTTGTGAAACGACTCAGTCGAAACCAAACCGCCCGACAAAAAAACGTCCCCGAAAAGGCCGAGTAGTGTAAATATTTAGCCTTTATTGCCTCGAGGTTATTAAGAGCAATTTCCGCGAATTTTGCTCATAATACTATAAAATAACTAATTTGTCAATGATAAATCAAAACAACAATGGTTCGAAATCAAAACCCGAGGACCGAACTCTCGACCAGGCCCTGCGGCCTCACGCTTTCGAAGAATACATCGGCCAGGAAAAAACCAAGGCCAATCTAAAAATCCTTATCGAAGCCGCCAAAAAGCGCGGGGAGCCGATAGATCATTTGCTGTTATACGGCCCCGCCGGTCTCGGTAAAACCACGCTGGCGTATATAATGGCGCGGGAAATCGGCGCCAACATCAGAATCACATCCGGCCCCGCTATTGAAAAAGTCGGCGATCTGGCTTCTATACTTACAAATCTCAACAGCGGCGACGTGCTTTTTATCGACGAAGCGCATCGGCTGAACAAATCGGTCGAGGAAATCCTTTATCCGGCGATGGAAAACCGCCTGCTTCATATTATCATAGGAAAAGGCCCCTCGGCCAGAACGCTCCAGCTTGATTTGCCGCCGTTTTCGCTTATCGCCGCCACCACTCGCGTCGGTCTTTTGTCTAACCCGCTTCGTTCACGCTTCGGCGCCACTTTCCGCCTTGATTTTTATACGCTTGAAGATATCGAAAACATCCTTCGGCGGTCGGCCGGACTGATGAGCCTGCAAACCGAATCCGATGCTCTTAAAGAAATCGCCGTTTCGTCGAGATTCACTCCGCGCGTCGCCAACCGGCTTTTGAAAAGAGTCCGCGACTACGCCGAAGTCAAAGGCGAAGAAACAATAACCCGCCAGGCCGCCGAAAAAGCGCTGGCGCTGCTCGAAGTCGATCGTTTGGGACTTGAATCGACCGACCGCCGGCTAATCGAAACGATAATCAAAAAATTCAACGGCGGCCCGGTCGGTCTGCAAGCGCTGGCCGCCGCCACTTCGGAAGAACTCGATACTATCGAAGATATAAACGAACCTTATTTGCTTCAAATAGGATTTTTACAGCGCACCCCGCGCGGCCGCGTCGCCACCAAGTTCGCCTACAAACATCTCGGCCTAACGCCGCCGCCCGAAAATGAAAATTTGTTATAAAAAATGGTTTTTATGAACATCGCGATTTTTATTTTATTTTTTATTTTTGTTTCTTTGTTTTTTGGAGCGCTGTTCGAAGCGCCGTGGCTGCCGACCAGAAAAAAAGATTATCATCGGATCGCGGAATTGACCGAATTACGGCCGGACACATTATTTTATGATTTGGGAAGCGGCACCGGCGGAATGTTATTTTATCTATCCCGAAAATACGATGCGAACTGCATTGGTATAGAGATCTCTCCGGTTTTATATTTTTATTCCAAGATCAAATCTTTGTTTTATAAAAAAGTAAACATAAAATACGGAGATTTTTTGAAATACGATTTATCGAAAGCCGATATTATTTATGCTTTTTTGCTTCCTGAAAATTTCGAAAAATTAAAAAAGAAAATCGATACTGAAGCCAAAAACGGCGCTAAATTAATACTATCCTGCTGGCCGTTGAAAGATGATAATTCGATTCGGATAAGTAAAAAAGAAGGTGAAATAAGTTATTATGTGTATATCACACAAAAAGAAGGGCTGCGTACTAAACGTAGCCCTTAAAGAATGAAAATTACTCTTCCCGCTCTGTCTGGCCATCTACGTAACCTTGCTGGAGTCCATTCTCGTAGGCCTGTTGATCGGCGGTATTAATGATATCCAAAAACATGTTTCCGCCGTATGAGCAGGGTTTGCCTGCGAGGCCTTCGGAATGCCCTTGGTTATAACCCTCGCTATAAGCCTTGTCTTCACTCTTCCCCATTTTTCTCACCTCCTTTTTAAATTTTAATGTTCTCAATCATTTTTATATTATCACAAAAATATCCTTTGTCAACGATGAAAAAATACGCGCATTATATTATATTTGATTTGAGTTGCAATTTTTGAAATCTAATTTATATGTCCGGGCATTCCAAGTGGTCTACCATTAAGCATAAAAAAGCGCTAACCGATATAAAAAGATCGAAAATCTTTTCCAAAATCGCGTCGCTTGTAACCATCGCCGCCAGAAAAGGCGGCAATCCGGCCGATAACCCGACCCTGCGGACGATGATCGAAAAAGCGCGCGAGGCGAATATGCCGAAAGAAAACATCGAGCGCGCCATAAAGCGAGGCACGGGAGAGCTCGGCGGCGACCGGCTGGAAGAAGTCGCTTACGGCGCTTTCGGACCCGGCGGGTCGGCAATTCTTATCGCCGCCATTACCGACAATAAAAACCGGACGCTGGCCGAAATTAAAAAAATTCTCGCCGATCACAACGCCAAATTCGCCGAGCTTAATTCCATCCAGTGGATGTTCCGGCGCGAAGGCGCGGATTGGATTCCCAACAATCCGATAAAAATAGATGAAGCCGATAAAAAAGAACTGGAAAATCTTTACGATGCCCTCGACGAACAGCAGGATGTCAGCGAAATATATGATAATACTGGGAATTGATCCGGGTACGGCGCGGATCGGCTATGCCGTAATCGAAAAAAATAATCGCGGCGATCTCAATTTACTGACTTGCGATTGTCTGGAAATAAAAAATAAAAATCAGGCGGAGCGGCTGGTTGAAATTTCCGGTTTCGTTTCCGATTTGATAAAAAAATACCGGCCGGAAATAATGGGAATCGAAAAACTTTTTTTCGCCAAAAACGCCAAAACCGCGCTGGCGGTGGCCGAAGCGAGAGGCGTTGTTGTAAACGAGGCCGGCTCGTTGAATTTGAAAATTCGCGAATTCACGCCGCTCGAAGTAAAAATCGCCGTTACCGGCTACGGCCGAGCCGATAAAAATCAGGTTAAAAATATGGCCTGCCGGATTGTAAAAATAGACACGCCGCCGCGGCTCGACGACGCCGGCGACGCCCTTGCCATCGCCATCGCCGCTTGTTATACTAACCCAAAATTATTAGTAAATTCATAAAATATGACCTCAAAAAGTCAATTTTATAACGAAGATAATTTGGAAGAGATCGACGACGAACTTGAAGATTCCGAGCTCCCCGAAATGGGGGAAGAAGATGGGGAGTTGGCTTCGGAAAACGACGGTGCGGCGTTTGAAGACGGCGCGGAAAAATTCGGCTCCGAAGAAGAAATTTGAAATACAACGCCCCGATTCACGCTATTCCGTTTTTATCCTGACAAATCGCCTCTTACCGACTTGAAGCGTGAAATCGGAATCAATGCTTAATTTATAATTCTTGAACGGCCGGCCGTCGATTTTTACCGCACCTTCATTAACATACCGCCGCGCCTCGCTTTTGGATTTCGCCAAACCGACTTTAAAAAGCAATTCGATTAAATCGCGCTCGCCCTTTTTCGCCGTAATAACAGGCATTTTTTCCGGCGCTTCATGCCGCCGGAAAATTTTAACAAACGCGGCGCGCGCTTTCTCGGCGGCTTTCTCGCCGTGATACATTTTAACGATTTCAAAAGCCAGTCGATCTTTGGCGTCGCGGGGGTTTAATTTTCCGGACTGCATATTTAATTCGATAACGCCGATTTCGTCGTCCGGCACGGCCGTCAGCGCCGTAAAATATTTTACGACGAGCGAATCCGGAATCGACATTAATTTCCCGAACATCGCCTCCGGTTTTTCGGTTATGCCGATATAATTGCCGTAGCTTTTGCTCATTTTATGGATGCCGTCGGTTCCTTCGATAAGCCAAGTCGTTAAAACATCCTGCTCCGACTGGCCGTAGGCCCGCTGAATTTTTCGGCCGGCCAAAAGGTTGAGCAGTTGATCCTCGCCGCCGATTTCTATATCCGCCCTAACCATCACCGAATCGTATCCTTGGAAAAGCGGGTACATCGTTTCCGTAACCGAAACGTCCCGCCCGCTTTCGATGCGCTTTTTGAAATCTTCTCTTTTCAAAACTTGTTGAATCGTCATTTGTCCCGCCAGCCGGTAAAAATCCGCGGCCTTCATTTTCTTAAACCATTCGCCGTTGCGATGAATTTCGGCCTTTTTTATGTCGATGATTTTAGCCGCCTGGATCAGATAATTTTTCAGATTTTTATTTATCTCCGATTCCGAAAGCGGTTTTCTGGCCTCCGCGCGACCGGTCGGATCGCCTATCCGCGCCGTAAAATCACCGATAATGAAAATAATTTTATGTCCGAGTTCCTGGAATTTTTTCAGCTTCAAAAGAGGCGCGGAGTGGCCGAGATGAATATCGGGCGCCGTCGGATCGATGCCGAATTTTACCCGCAAAATCTTGCCGGAAAGCAATTTCTTTTCCAAATCCTCTTTTACAATCGCGCCGGAAACCGCCCGCGTCAAAATCTCTTTTATTTGACCTTTGTCGACCGAAATTTTCATATTTAAACCATACCAAAATATCGCGCCCATGCCAAATATTGGAACAAGCGATGATGCGAATCAAAACCAGCATAGCGCGCGCTCGATCCGTAAATTACGGTAAGTTAAAGTCACTCCCCCCCAAAATCGCAGTAAATAGGTTTTTTTCCGTTAAATACTTTGTCCCAACTGTTAAAGTGTCTTCATAAACGCAATTTTTAACGGCATTAAAAAAAGCAAATGGAAATGCCGGCTGATTGTGAAACAAATGCCAGAATTTTCCCAAAAATTGAATTTCGAAAAGCGGATCGCTCATTTGGCGGATAATGATATTAAGAGTTTGATTTTTTAATTCTCCAAAAATTTTTTGATTAAAATTTTTTTTCAAATTATTTATGCACCGCAGAACAATTTGTGCAGTTTCTTTGGGTTTGGTGGTGGCGGTTTCAATCGAAAACAATCCGGCATCTCTGTATGCGCTACTATTAGCGGACATGCTGTAAACCAGCCCTCTTTTTTGCCGCAATTCCTGTTGAAGCATTGAACTCTGACCATAGCTTAAATAGTTTTTAATGATTTCAAAGGCAGCTAATTCTTTTATGTCAACAGCTTGATGAGGAAAATCAAAAACAAGATTATACTGAGCCGTATTCTGTTTAATAAATAAACGCCTGTCGGCAAAATTCGGAAAAAACGGCTTCAGATTGTCCGAAGCGGAAAAAACTTCCTGCTTATCAAAAAATTTTTTGCTTAATTTTAAAATTTCGTTATGCGATAATCCGCCGGAAACAATAATCGCCGAACGATTGGGAACAAAAAACTTTTTGTGATAATTTCTAAGATCTTCCGCCGTAGCTTTCGCGATAAAATCTTCATCGCCAAGCGGATCGTTTGCGATCGGATGACCTTTGAATATTTTTTTATACGCTTCAGTCCAAACACGTTTCGGATTGTTATCGGCCGCGCGCCTGATTTCCTGAATAATTACGCTTTTTTCCGTAGCCAGCGCCTTATCTTCAATAAGAGGGTTTAAAACAATATCGGCCAAAAGTTCAAACATTTTTTCCGCGCCGTTTTTGGCAGATTTAATAAACAAATATATCCGCTCGGGGCCGGTGACGGCGTTCGATAAAGCGCCGGTTCGATCCAAAATGGCGCCGATTTTAAACGCCGACGGAAATTTTTTGGATCCTTTCAAAAGCATATGTTCCAAAAAATGAGCGCATCCGCGCATATTCGGCGATTCATAGCGCGATCCCGCCATTACCCAAAAAGAGATAGTCGCAATGTCGGAAGATTTATTTTCGCTCGTTATCACACTTAGTCCGTTTGGCAGTATTGATTTTTGATATGTATTCATTTGTGTAATAATAACAATAATTTAATTTATGCAAAATAAAAAGAGGAGGCCGTTTAGAGGCCTCCTTGCAGGAACGAGGTTTAGTCGTTTGACGAATCGGAAGAATCTTCATATCCGCTATCGCCGTCGTTTTGCTCGTTGGCTGATGAATCGTCCCAATCATCATAGTCGTTCGGACCCGACATTTGGATCACCTCCTTTCTTTTGAAAGAACTCAACATTCAACAGACCGAAGACCCATATCCGTTTTCTAACCAATAGCTTGACTGCTTGCATATTGAGAGGTATAATATGGTCAACATCGGCTTAGGAGTGGCCTTGGGCCTTGTCCGACAACCGAAAGAAACTTGAAAAATAAAAAATGCCGCGAGTAGCGGCGAGGGGGATAAGATGCAAAAGCTATTATGGATAATAGCGACTATTGTTGTATGTTTTGGCAATACATCGTGTCTAAAACTAATAAGGGACGATGCCCCAGCCGAAATCACTTACTCGGCTCCGATGCCAAAATATGTTGTTAAATCGGACGCAGATCCCAAAACAGTGGTAGTTAACGTCCAGACTTCTGTTCCGGGAACGGGCAAAGAAGCCGCGATGCTAAGGTGCCTCGTTATTAGTGAGCTCCAAAAATCGGGCTGGAAGGCACTGGCAAGTAGTGCGGATTGTGAGGCGTGCAGGTCTGTAATTAAAAACGAATGCGAGGCGGAAAACACCGCGGTCCCCTATCAAGAATATCTGGAGGAGATTTACGGCCCCTTTGTTTGCACCGAGCATAACGCTCGGCCGCTTCTTAATCTTGATATTAAAATTACCGCCGAAAAAAAAGACCCGAGAATTTTGGCTGTTATAATCGGAGTATTATCGCCTCGCTCCGAAATATCAGCTGAAGTAGATGTTTCGAGAAACACAACAAGCGGTAAAATACGCATCGCCGGCTCTCTCGTTGACGCCAAGGCACCAACGATAAAGGGGGCATTTGGAACAGCTTTTGGATATGGTTGTGTTGGAAGACATACGTGCGTCTTCCAAACGAACGACATCACTCAGGCCCTTAACGAAGCCGCGGTGAAAATCGCCCGGATGTTGCGGGCGATAAAAAAATAACTCTTCGATTCGACGGCGGGAATAAAATCCCGCCGTTTTTTATTGCGCCGTTTTGCCGCGATTTCACATCCTCGGCGCGACTTCCTTCCAAACGGGGTTGCCCAAAGGAGAAACGTTGACGGATACGGATTTGGTGTCGCTGTATCCCGGATTGGAGCAGGTGAGAGTGAAAGTCGAAACCGGCATAGTGCGCGCTCGAACGGTTTCCGTTCCTCCAGTCGGTTTCGATCCGCTCCAATTACCGGAGGCGGCGCAGGCAGTGGCGTAGATGCTCGACCAGGTAAGAGCGACCGGCTGGCCAAGGTAGGCGGAGGATATATCGGAGGAAAGGGAGACAACGGGAGGACAGTAGGGAGTGGTAATGGAAACGGTGTTGGAATCTCTCGTTCCTTCTTTGTTATACGCTCTCACGAAATATGAATAAGATGTCCCTTGGGATACCGTGGAATCGGTGAGATTGATAGGGGCATACGGATTGTATGGAGTGATATCGGCGCCGTTTCTGTATATGCGATAACCGTCGGCGTATTGGGAAGACGACCAGCTTAAAGGAACGTAATTGCAGGCGGGAGATCCGCCCAAGCCCAAACCGAACGGGGCGGGCGGATTAAGTTCGAAATCGGCGTAGACGGACGCGTTCGAGTTGAGATTGACGACGCAAGCTCCCGTTCCCGAACAGGCGCCCGACCAGCCGGCAAACCTCGATCCCGCGTTGGGCGCGGCGGCAAGCGTTATCTGCTGGCCGAGATAAAAAGAAGATGAACAAGACCCGCCGCAGTTGATGCCGGAAGGATTGCTGACGACGGTGCCCGAGCCGTTGCCGGATTTGGCAGTGTAAAGATTGGCGCGCATAAACCCTCCCCACCAGTCCCAATGGCCGACGCCCATACTGTCGGAGTTTTCCACCGTAAATCCGGTGCCGGCGACCATCCCCTGAAGAATCGGCGCGGAGATTTGCTGGGCTAAATAAGAAATACCCGATGAAACAACGGATGTTGCAATGCTACCGACGCCCCCTAGAGCAAAAGAAACGATATTCAAAAACACAAAAGCGCCTGACGCCCAAGTTTTGTGCTCGTCATGATAATGCGCATGGCCGACGCGGCCGTCGGCGGAAAGGCCGTAAGTGTCGCAATCCATCCAATATGTCGCCCTGATGTGAAAGGGACTGTCATTATCGCCGTATGTGCAACGGGGACTCGTTGTATAGGATACCGCCGAGCTAAACGCTATGCTCGTCGGGCCGAAAGTGGTGGTTTGGTCGGAACTCGAAAATTTCTGAAAAACCGGAGAATATTCGCTGGACGGGGCGACACAAACACCCCACCAATAACAATCCGCGGGGCCAGACCAAACCCAGCCGGTAGACCAAACTATAAGATTGTGAGTGCCGTCGGCGGATGTTAAAATAGAGGAGGCATCAAGAGGAGAAATACCATACCTATCATAATAAACGCCAAAATAAGAATTAAATCCTTTCCAACTGGCCACCACCTCCCCGTATCGGTGGAAAATCAATTCGTAATTTTCGTTCGCCAATCTCACATCGGTTATTCCGTTGACGGTGGCGGAATCCTTGTATTGTATATGCGACGTGGTCTGAACTTCCGTCAAAGACGGGTATCCCGTTTGGATATAAGTTTGTTTGGCTATTATATACGGCAAACCGAGCACGCCTTTTGCGCTGTATAATTCGGTATTGGCCGGCGTCGGAGCTAAGGAGGACGGTTGGCACTGAAATCCCCAAATACTGCCCAAATAGCACTGGTCGCCATGAGGATTATATGTGGTATATCCACTTAAACCGTCCATATTGTAAGTCGTAGAAAATTGCGTTTCGGTAACAGAACTTTCATTATCGGAACCGGAAGGAGAAGTGGGGGCGGACGGCACGTATCCTTGCGGACCGGCGCCGGCATTTATCATATCCCGAGTGATAGCACTGCCGCCGATATTAAGCTGGGCAAACGCCGCGGCGGGAAAAAGCGCGGCTAGAAAAAATATCTGGACAATCGCCAATTTCTTTTTCATATAGCAGTGGGAAGATAAATGACTTTTTTGTCGGTCAGAATTTTCACCGTAACGATGTCGCCCGCATTAATATCGCTTGCCGACGCCTTAACGATATCGAGCGATTTGGTTTTGTCGTTTTTCTTAAATCTTAAAAATTCGTCGGCGGATGAAAAAACAACCTTGACCGGAATATTTTTGACGTCGGAAGGATTTAGCGGATTGGTGAACTGGACATTGACGACTATCTGATTGCCGGTTTTGGAGGCGACTTTGCCAAAAAATACCTGCCCCGGCTTTAAAAGCGTCAGATTGTTTATCTGGTCCTGGCTAGGCGCCACGCTGGGCGTCCGCGAACAAAAAACATCTTTGTGATTAACAATATAATAATTCGCGAACCAGGCGCCCAAAACCGCGCCTATTATTAAAACCAGCGCGCCCGCTATCGCGAGCAAAATTTTATTTTTCATTTTTTTGTTTTATTTTCAATTATACATATATATTATACATCGTTCGCGCGATAAACGTTAAGGAGACATATCCACAAGGCCGCGTAAAATTTGAACTTAAGAGATTTTGTCGTATAATATGAAACGGATGAAAACCGAGTATAAAATTCTGCCGAAAATCGCCTTTTTGGGGATTATTTTTATTTTCATCGCCGCAACGGCGGGTATTTTGGCTTTTTTTTATTACAGCCGCCATTTGCCGGATCCCAACGCATGGCAAAACCGGCGGGTGATCCAATCGACCAAGATTTTCGCTAACGACGGCCGGACACTGCTTTACGAAATCCACGGCGAAGAAAAAAGAACCGTTATTCCCTTCAATCAAATCCCTCAAATCGTAAAAAACGCGACGATAGCCGCCGAAGACGCCAATTTTTACTCCCATTCCGGCATCGATATCCGCGGCATTCTGCGGGCTTTTTGGGACGATCTTAAAGGCGGCGCGCCCCTCGAAGGCGGTTCGAGTATCACCCAACAGCTTATAAAAAACACCTATCTCTCGCCCGAGCGCACCATCAGCCGTAAGGTTAAAGAAATGATTCTGGCGATAGCTCTTGAAAGAAGATATTCCAAAGATGAAATTCTCGGTTTTTATTTGAACCAGATTCCTTACGGATCCAATTCTTACGGCATCGAAGCCGCCAGTCAAACATATTTCAATAAGCCGGCCAAAGATTTATCGATCGCCGAAGCGGCTTATCTGGCATCCCTGCCGCGCGCGCCTTCTTATTATTCTCCCTACGGAAACCACCCGGAAGAATTAAAAGCCCGCGCCGACTATATTTTAAGCCGATTGCATGAACTTAAATATATTTCCGACGGCGATTATAAAACCGCGGTAAACACCAAAGTCGATTTTGTGGCGCAAAGAACCAATATCGTCGCGCCGCATTTCGTAATGTTTATCCGCGATTATCTTAACGCCAAATACGGCGAAAATTTCGTCGAGCAGGGAGGGTTGAAAGTTACAACCACGCTTGATTTGAATATGCAAAAAATCGCGGAGGCCGCCGTGGCCGACGGCGCCAAAAGGAATGTGTATTACAATGCGCTCAACGCCGCTCTCGTGGCCATCAACCCTCGCACCGGCCAGATTTTAGCGATGGTTGGATCGAAAGATTATTTCGGCGAACCCGAACCGGCGGGTTGCGAAACTGGCAAAAATTGCCAATTCGAACCGAATGTCAACGTCGCCACCAGATTAAGACAGCCGGGATCGTCTTTCAAACCCTTTGCTTATGCCGCCGCTTTTGATAAGGGTTTTACGCCGAATACTATTATCTGGGATACGCCGACGGAATTCAATCCGCTTTGTTCTTGGAACGGCGAGCCCGGAGCGGGAACCGGGCAGCAATCTTCTTGTTATATGCCGCACAATTACGACGGCAAATATCGCGGCGCCGTAACGATTAAACAAGCTCTTTCGAATTCTTTGAACGTGCCGTCGGTAAAAGTCGGCTACCTTGCCGGTATCGACAATATTATAGCTATGGCAAGCAATCTGGGTATCACCACTTTGGGCGATAAATCACAATACGGCCTTTCGATAGTTTTGGGCGCGGCGGAAACAAAACTTATCGATATGGTTTCCGCCTACGGCGTTTTTGCGCAGGACGGAATGAGGCGAGATCCGACCGGAATCTTGAAAGTAGAAGATGCCGGCGGAAACATTCTCGAAGAATACCAGGATGGCGGTAAAAAAGTTTTAAGCGAGCAAACGGCAAGACAAATAACCGATATTTTGTCGGACAACAGCGCGAGGGCGGCCGTTTTTGGCCTTCACAGCCCGCTTTCTTTGGGCGATCGGCCGGCGGCCGCCAAAACCGGCACAACCCAGGATCCTAAAGATGAAACGAAATCCAAAGACGCCTGGGTTATCGGCTATACACCCTCGCTCGTAGCCGGTGTCTGGACGGGAAACAACGACAATACTCCGATAGAAAAAGGCGGCGCCGGCGTCGCGGCCGCCGGCCCGATTTGGCATGATTTTATGACACAAGCGCTTAAAGATTCTCCGATCGAGAATTTCTCCAAACCGGATTCCGTTTCAACCGACAAACCCGTATTAAACGGCCAGCCCCAGCCGCACAATATTTTATATTACGTAAACAAAGACAATCCTCAAGGCGCGCCGCCGGCAAATCCCGAAAACGATCCGCAATATAATAATTGGGAAGCGTCGCTCCAAAACTGGCTGAAATCGTATTGATATTATCTGAACATCGCTTTCGCAATATAGTTTTGAAGCGCCGGCGGTTCGCCGCCCGGCGAGCGGCAACCGCCTACGATCTCGGCGCAAAAAATCTTCCGCTTCGCGGAAGATTCCCGTGCTTTTGCGCCTGCGATAGTTGTTAAAAACTATATTGCGGAAACTGTGTTGCGGAAGCGGCCAATCTAATTTAAATATTTTTAATCGGCATTAAAATATAGAAGCAATCGCCGTTTTTGGCCGGTTTTATGACCGCCGATTTTTGATTGCCGTTGAATTGTAAAATTATTTCGTCTTCCGAGATGTTTTTCAGTCCGTCCAAAAGGTATTTCCAATTAAACGTTATATTTACATCTTCACCTGTGACTTCCGCGGGGATATTCGATTTATGCGCGCCGATTTCGCCGTTATCGGAAAAAACTTCCAGCCGCGACGAACCGGTTTTTAGTGAAACTTCATTTAACTTGGAAGAAAAACATCCCGACAATTTCACCGCTTCTTACAGCCGAGATCTCGAAAATTTTCCATGC
>JAJYIB010000019.1 GCA_021790275.1 bacterium | reverse complement strand
CCGCCAATATAACGACCGATAAAATTATAACGGTAATAAGAAGCGCTATTCCTTTTTCTTTGTTAACGGCGTTAAATTTCATATGTTTCAACTTTGCAGTTGTCTTGCGCTGATTGTCGTTTGAATTTTCAGACCCGCCTTTTGATTGCCGACCCGGCTTTCCGCGCCGATTGCGACCGTAATTCTCGGCTGCAAGCCGTCATTCGCCGCCTGACCGGCCAAAGAAAAATTCAAATAATCGACGGTTATTTCCGGACCGGTGATAGGCAAATATGTCAATCCGCCGTCGGAGGATTTTTCGACAATTCCATTGTTAAGCCGGTAAATTACGGATTGATTTCTGTCATTGGTGAAAGACAGCGAAACCGAATCGCTGGTAAAATCCTTGCCGGTGCGCGCTTCCCTGGCCATTGATTCCGCGACAAACCTCAAATTGTCTTCGACGTTTCTCAAAGCGATAATCCGATGCTGACCGGTAACCGTTACGGTAAAAACTCCGAAAACCATTCCGATAACCAGCCCGAAAATCCCGACGGCGACTATAAGCTCTATCAAAGTCAGGCCGGATTCGTTTTTTAAATTTTTAAAATTTAAAAATTTCATTTCCAGTTGAATAAATGATCTTCCGCCGAAATACTGTAATTAGTCCCCCTCCTTTGCCAGCTGACCGTCGAAACAACCTTCAATTCGTAGCTTGAAAGATTGGCAACGGAAATTTTTCTTATGTAAACGGTCGGCGCGCCCGAATCGTAGCCGTAAAAACCGGAATTTGAATCGAGCAAAAGGAAATCGCCGTTGTAAGAACCGAGTGAAGCCGAATTGTAAGCCGCCTGGTAATCCCCGTCGGACAAACCGCTGTTCCAGGATTTGTTTTGAAGCCAGTTGCCATCTCTGATGTTTCGCGCGATTTCTATTCCTTCCATCGCCAGATTGGACGCCGCCAAGCGATCCTGGATGCCGGAAACATTGAAAAATGAAGTTGTCACCAAACTTAAAACGGCGGTAAAGCCGACCGCTATCAAACTGACGGCAACCATCGTTTCTATCAGAGTGAAACCGCGGCTGGCGCGGAAAAAATTTTTCATGGCGACGAAATATAGCCGGCTTGATTAACGATAATCGATTTCGTCAAATAATCTTTGTTCGTCAAAGTGACGAACGCGGAAGTTTGGCTGGGCGTAAAAACGACCGACGGCTCCGGCGGAGAAAAAACGACATCCGACAATCCGGCGCTCAAAACGCCGATTTGAATGCCGCCGTCCAGATTGACGGTTTCGAAATCCTCGGAACCGTCGGCGGCTCTTTTAAAATCCCTGTTCGAACAATCCGGCGACGATGCGGTATCGGCGAAGATAATATAACTCGTCGACCCCGCGCCGTTAAAATGGATCCCCCAGCCGCAGGGCGCGCCGGAATTCTTAAATTCTTTTGCGGAAAGCGCGTAATTTTCAACCCGCCGCAGATCGAGAGACAAATTTTGAGCCGATCTTTCGAGCGCCGCATTCGCCCGCTCCGAACCGACGTTGAAAATAACGATGCCTGTAATGATTATAATTATCGCCAAAACCACCAGCATTTCTATCAAGGTGAATCCGCCGTTCGCACCGGTTTTTTTTTCAGCGCGATTCATATTTGGCGGAAATTTCGTCGCCGGACTTTATTTCTACGCCGCTTAACGGCTTGGTTAATTCCGTTCCGTTCAGATAAATATGCCAGCGGCCGGACGCGCCGTTTTTAAAATCTCCAACAGCCGCGAGCTTGCCCTGTTCGTCGAGTTTATAGGATAAATTGCCGGCTTGAGCCGCATAATCCAAAGCCGCCAAAACGGTCCCGTTATCGAAAATATCGCCGGTAAAAGCTCTTTGATTTTTTTTGCCGAAATCAAAGGTAACCGTCGCCTGGCCGATGATTTTTGGCGGTTGAACCGCCGGGCGGGCGGTCTGATCGGAAACCGGCGATTTCGCGGTATAAAATCGGGGAACGGCAAAACCAATAATAATCAGCAGTAAAACCGCGGCAATCATCAGAACATATTCGCTTTTGGCGATTTTCATATTTTTATTTTAATTAATAAATAAATTGAGAAGATTGGGAAAGAAAAACGCGACAGCGGCGCCGAAAACCAGAAACGGCCCGAAAGCGATTTTGCTTTTAAGCGTTTTGCCGCCGAAGCGCATCATTATTATACCAAAAACGGCGCCGACAACAAAAGCCAGCGCAACGGCAAAAAGAGCGGCCAAGGGACTTAGGAAAAGGCCGATTAAAAACGCCAGTTTGGCATCGCCCAGTCCCATCGCTTTGCCGTCGGAGAAATAAAACAAAATGAAAAAAAATAAAAAAATTACGACGGCGGTTAAAAGCGAGCTTAGAAAAATATAGAAATCCGCAAATTTTAAAGATTCGAAAATATTGTAAAAAATCGCGGCGGCGGCGGCCGGAAATACGATTTTATCCGGTATAATCCGCCATTTGAAATCATAAACGGCAATAACCAAAAAGGCGGAAAGAATAAAAACATAATATAAAAAACTTACAAACTGAAAATTCAAAATCGAACCGATATCGAATACCGCAAATTTTTCTCCGGCCGGCGCACCGTTGTAAGCGGTTAACCCATAGCCGTAAATTTTATAAAATGATCCCGCCCACAAGAATCCCGAAAGAGCTTCCACAATCGGATACTGCCGAGAAATTTTCCCGCCGCAATGCCGGCATTTTCCTTTCAGCAACGCAAAACTCAAAAGCGGAATTAAATCGCGCTTTGCCAATTTGGTTTCGCATTGCAGGCAAAAAGACCCGCCGAAGATCATCCCCCGGCGGGCTTTTAAGCGATAAACGACCACATTCAGAAAACTCCCGAAAACCAGACCGACAAGGCAACTACTGAGCAACATCATAACAATACCTGCCGACTTCGCTGCCATCACAGCCAGTCGTATCGGCGCCGGAGAAGCCATTGGTGTAAATGGCCTGATAGGGGCACCGAGTATCGATGGTGTTGGAATTGCAATCGCGATCCTGATTCAAAAGCGGACTGCCCTGGTCTTCCAAGCTGGTGCCGAGATGATACGATTGAGGGCCGTTGGCGCCCGATGGCTTATAATAAGCATACCAATAGCAGTTGTCGGAATTGCCGGTGCAGGTCGTGCCCGACGGAGCCAAAGGATCAAGCGGCCATACCGGTATCTGCTGGCCGGTAACCAAGTCGCCCAAGCTGGTCGGATACGCGCCGTTTTTGGCGTAATAATCCTCCATAGCCGTCTGGAGATTCCGCACATCGGCGATTCTTTTGGTATCGCGAGCTTTCCTTCTGGCGCTGGTCAGATTAACGACGATGATCGATGCCAAAAGGCCGATAATGCCGATAACCACGAGAAGTTCCAATAGCGTAAAACCTTTTTGACGCGATGTCGTTGATTTTGACATATTTTACAATGTTAATTATTTTAATAATTATCGACCGTTGATTAAAAAGTATTGACCATATTATATATCGGGAGCAGAATCGCCGCAACAAGAATGCCGACGCCGATGCCTAAAACGACTATCAGAATCGGCTCGATGAGATTGACAAGATTGTCGAAAGCGCGATTCACTTCGTCGGTAAAAAACGCCGCCACCTGCTTTAAAATCGTATCTATTTTTCCGGTCTGTTCGCCGACGAATATCATCTGGGTAACCATCGGCAAAACCTCCGGATGCCGGCCAAAAACCGCGCTGATCGTGCTTCCTTTACGGACCGATTCGTCCGCTTCGAGAATAATTTTTCGATAAACCGAATTACCAACGACATCGGCGGTGATTTCGAGCGATTGGGAAATGGCGATGCCGGCCGACGAAAGCGTCGAAAGCGTCTCCGAAAACCGCGCCAGATATATTTTTTTCAAAAGGTCGCCGAAAATCGGCAGGCGCAGTTTCAAGCCGTCGTAAGCGTACCGCCATTCCGGCGATTTTTTTATCGCTAAAACGATAAAATAAACCGCGACAATCGTAATAATAAGCAAAATCCACCCCCAGTGGATTGTAAAATTTGAAAGCCAAATAATGATCTGGGTGACAAAAGGCAACGATTGTCCCTGCGGTAAAACGGAAATCAAGTTGGGAATGACCCAGATCATCATCGCCGCGCCGACCAAAATAAAAGTAACCACGATAAATGCCGGATATATCATCGAACCCCGCACTTTGGAATTCAAAAGATACTGGCGATTGATGTATTCGGAAAGATAAGTCAGAGTTTCTTCCAGTCGGCCGGAAATTTCTCCCGACCGCACCATCTGAATGAAAAAATTGGAAAAAACATCCGGATATTTCGCCAGCGCTCTCGAAAAAACCGTGCCGGCATCGACATCGTCGGCCGCGTTATTGATGATTTCCGCGAAGCGGGGGTTTTTCATCTGTTTCGACAGCACTCTAAGCGATTGAACCAGCGGCACTTTCGCCTGGATCAAAATCGCCAGCTGTCTCGTGAAAATAACGGTATCCTCGCTTTTGACGCGATTCAAAACCGCCATCAGCCATTTCAAAAATTTATCGAGACCGGCGATTTGAATCTTAATCGGTTTGACGTCGGTCACAAAAAGCCGCTGGTTTTGCAAAACCGAAACGGCCGCCTCGACGGAAGGCGCTTCTATAATATCGGATTCTATTTTTCCCGCCTGATTTCTGGCGGTGTACTGGAATTTTGGCATAGACCGCTAAAAATTATTTGATGGTCAATTTCAAATCCTCCGGATTCAGAGAATGCGCTATCGCCGTTTCCGGCGCCACTTCGCCGCGGCGCACCAGCTCCAATAAACTGCGGTTCAAAGAAATCATTCCCGATTCGAGCGACGTTTCGATAACCAGATCTATCTGATACGCCTTATTGTCGCGAATCAGATTGGAAACCGCACTATTGGCGAACATTATTTCGGCGGCCGGCAAGCGGCCGCCGCCGATCCGCGGCAAAAGCCGCTGGGAAACGACGGCGGAAAGCGTATTGGCCAGCTGAATCCTAATCTGATTCTGCTGTTCCGAAGGAAAAGCGCTGATAATCCGATCGACGGTTTGGCTGGCGCTGTTGGTGTGAAGCGACGATAAAACCAAATGTCCGGTTTCGGCCGCCGTCAGAGCGGCGGCGATAGTCTCGGGATTGCGCATTTCGCCGATCATTATTACATTCGGATCCTCGCGCAGAATCGAACTTAAAGCGGAATCGAAACTTTGCGTATCCTGACCGACTTCTCTCTGATTGACTATCGATTTGTCGCCGACAAAAAGGTATTCGATCGGATCTTCGATCGTGATGATATGCTCCGATCTGATATGATTGATTTCGTCGATGACGGCGGCCAAGGTTGTCGATTTGCCGTGGCCCGACGGGCCGGTAAGCAGGACAAACCCCTGCTCGAGTTGCGACAATTTATGCAGCACCGGCGGCAAATTCAGTTCTTCGACCGTCCTGATTTGAGCGGAGATCAATCTCAACGCGCTGCTGATATAGCTCTTTTCAAAAAAAACGTTTGCGCGAAAACGCGCCTTGTCTTTGAACGAATACGAAAAATCGATTTCTTTTTCTTTTAAAAATCGGTCTTTCCGGTCTCCCAAAAGAAGAAAAGCCAGCTCTTCGGCGTGTTCGGGCGTTAAAACCGAAAAATCTTCGAGCGGCACAAGCTTGCCGTCGATTCTGACCGTCGGTTTGTAGCCGACGGACAAATGCAAATCCGACGCGTTCAATCTAAGCGTCGCCAAAAACAAGTCATCGAGTTCCTGCTGAGCGGTCGGCATAATGTGAATTGAATTCTAAAAAATTAATTTAATTATAAAATCTAAACGCGAAAAAGTAAAAATTATTTTTTGCCGGCGCCGGCGCCGGCGCCGTTATTATTGCCGTGCGACGACAAACCGACAACCTGCGCCAATTCCTCGAATCCGATAATGCCTTCCAAAACTTTGGAAACGCCGTCTTGAAGCATCGTCACCATACCCTGTCTTTTGGCTTCCTCTTCTATTTTTAATTCCGTCGGCTCGCCCGAAGTGATTATTTTTTCGAGCTCCGGTGTCATCTCGAGAATTTCAAAAACGGCGATGCGGCCTTTGGTGCCCTTATTACTGCATTTCGCGCAGCCCTGCGCCCGGTAAATCTTGAAATCCGGCTTCACTTTCGGCCGCGATTCTTCGGGCATCGAATTTACGGCGTTCAAAATTATTTCTTTTTCGCCTTCCGGCGGCTCAACCGCTTTTTTACAGTCGGGACACAATCTTTTAACAAGCCGCTGGGCCAAAGCGATATTCAAAGCCGACGGCAAAAGAAACGGCTCGACACCCATATCGATAAGGCGCGGAATAACGCCGACGGCGTTATTGGTGTGTAAAGTCGATAAAACCAAATGTCCGGTCAAAGCCGACTGGACGCCCAAGCCGGCCGTTTCGGAATCGCGAATTTCTCCGACGACGATAATGTTGGGATCCTGCCGCAAAATCTGGCGCAAGCCGCTGGCGAAAGTGTATCCCAGTTCCGGCCGGATCTGCGACTGATTGACGCCGTCGACGTAATACTCGACCGGATCTTCCAAACTGACGATATTTACCGAATCGGTGTTCAAAATCTGCAGAATGCCGTAAATCGTCGTCGATTTCCCCGAACCTGTCGGCCCGGTCATAAGAATCATCCCGAACGGCTTTTTTATGCCCCGCTCGACAACTTCGAGATTGCGGCCGATAATGCCGAGTTCCGGCAGAGTCCGCAATCCGATCGTCGGATCCAAAATCCGCAACGCCGCTTTTTCGCCGCGCGCCGTCGGCAATATCGCCACCCGCAAATCGACTTCGCGTTCGCCGATTTTGGTGGTGAACCGGCCGTCCTGCGGCCGGCGGGTTTCATCAATCTGCAGATTGGAAAGAATTTTAATGCGGGAAACAATGGCCGGCGCTATTTCAACCGGCAAAACGACAACGGTCTGCAAGGTGCCGTCGAGGCGAAATCGCACCCGAAGCTTGCTAATCGTCGGTTCGATATGAATGTCGGAAGCTCGAGACTCGATACCGTGCTTTACGATCGTTTCGACCATCCTGATTACCGGCGCTTCCCGTTCTTCGCCGCCTTTTCGTACAACCGGCGGCGCCACTTTTTCCCTTTCCTCCGCCAGTTCCTTCCTCAAACCTTCAAGCGCCTGACTGACTTCTTCTTTCAAACCGGCATATTGTTCCATCAGCTTGGCCCAGTCATCTTCGCCGATCTTAAAAACACGGGCGATCAAGCCGTTGCGCGACGCCAAAAAATTCAGCGCTTCCTGCGCCTTGACGTCTTCGGGATCGACAAGCCCCACGTCCAAAACATTCCCCGACAATGACAGAGGAATCATTTTGTAATGCCGCGCCGCTTCTTCAGAAATCAAAATCAAGACATCGGGCGGAATTCTTTTTTCCGGATTGATAGCGTTGTCGGCCATAACGCGTTAATATGGAACGAACGGATTGGCCCGGCCGAGCGAATCGGGTACGACCGGCACAGTACCGTACATTTTCAACGATTTGTAAAAAGCGCCATCGAGCACGCTGAAATCAAAATTCGGCAATTTGCCGATCCGCTTGTCCAAAGAACTGATGGGCGGCGCCGGCGCCAGCGCCGGCGCCCGCAAAGAAACGCCGATATTCAGATAAAAAAACACGTAGTAAACCGCGGCGGCTATCAAAATAAACGCCAAAACTACCAGCGCGCGCGCCAACGCGGATTTTCGCGGCTGCTCCGGCAATTTATACGAACCGAACGTTCCCGACGGCGGATTTGGGATAGTTATCATTTTATTGGTAGTAAGCGATTACTGTTAAATTGAAATCCAGTTTGTCCTGCTGAACGCTGGTTTCGCCCGGCTTGATGCCGTTGAACGAAACCGACAAAACATCGAAAAGCCGCAAGCTCGTTTCCATCGCTTTTAAATAATTTTGAAAATTAGGATAAGAGCCTTTGAGTTTTATATCCATCTCGACCGCTTTAAGTTTCGGATTTTTCAAATCGTAAGGTTTGAAATCGACTCCCGCGAAGTTCATACTGTTGGCCGAAGCGATGGCTTCGAGATTGACCAATAATTCGGCGGTGCTCTGACCGGTCGGAATGGCTTTGCCGAAAGAAGACAAGTCGACCGACCGTTCGTTGTATTGCGAAATCAGCCGCGCCAAATTCGCCGCCAACTCTTCTCTTTGTTTTAAATTATCCTGATTTTGCGCCAGCAAATCGCGCGCCGAAGCGGTGTCGCCCCAAAGCGGCAGTATCACCCAAAATACCGCGTAAATCGCAACGGCCAGCAAAATCAGAGGCAGCAGAATATATTTGAAAAGATTGGACATTGTTTATTTCAAATTAAAAAATTTCGAATCGACAAGGGCGGAAATTTCGAATTCCAGACCGCCGGTCCCGAAGCTGATTCCCTTAACTTCGACATTCTGAAAATATTGATTTTCGCGCAAAGCCACTATTTGTTTCGCCAAGGCGGTGTAATTTTGCGCGACGCCGCTAAGTTTTATGACACTAGTTGTCCGGTCGGCGTCGAATTTATCGAAAACGACTTTTTGATATGTCAAAGCGCCGATTTCGCCAAGCATTCCGGAAAAATAAGTATGATTGGCGACCAGGCCGCTGAAAACGGCCAGGGAATCGCTTAAATTCGCCACCGTGGTTTCGTCGCCGGCGTTTATTTTGGCGGCGCTGACTTTTATCCGATCGTTCACGGCGGCAATACTGTTTTGAATCGTATGCAAATAAACTGTCAGGGCCAAGAAAGCGGCAACGCACAAAAACGCCAGAACAGAGGCAACCCAAAGCGGCCAGCGCCAAACCGGCAGGGAAATTTTTTGTTTTTGCGGAGTTATTTCAACCATATTTTATTGCATCGCTTTTAATGCCAATCCCGCGGCAATGGTAAATTCGCACCCGATATCGTCTATCGCCGGTTTTAATTTTTCCGGATATGCTATCCGGCCGAAAGGTACGCCGGTCATCGCATCGATCTGTAATTTATTTTTTAAATATCCGTTGAATTCCGGCATCCGCGCCGCGCCGCCGTACGTGATCAGTTTGTCGATTTTTTTTCCGGTTTTAGAAAAATAAAGATCGGAAATATTTTTGACGGCGTCGGCTATCGTGTCGACAAGGGGCGTTAAGACATCGGCGATCTGACCGTTGCCGTTAACGACCCTTAATCCGTTCTCTCTTTTTAAATCTTCGGCGCGACGCCAGTCGATTTTCAAACTCTCCGACAGCGCCCGCGTTAAATCCTCGCCGGAAGTTTCTATCGAATGGCTGATTCTTACACTGCCATTTTCAACGATGCTGACGGTTGTATCGCGCGAGCCCATATCAAGAAGAATCGCCGGCACCGGATCATTGCCGATGAGAGCGCGGGCGGCCGAGACCGTTTCAAGTTCAATGTTCAAAAGCCGCAAGCCGGAATCGGCGGCAATGCCGGAATATTCGTTGATAAGATCTTTTGGGATGGCGATTAAAAGAACGGAAACATTACCCTCGCTTTGCGAAGCCGGTGGCGGCGTTGTCTGCCGATTCGCCGCGCCCGAGCCGACGACCGTCCAATCTATGATCACACTGTCCATTGGAACCGGAATGTATTTTTTCGCTTCGAATTTTACGGCGTTCATCAGTTCGGTTTCCGACATCTGCGGCAATTCCATCACCGTCAAAAAACTTGAATAGATCGGAACCGACATATTAACCTCTCTCGATTGAATGCCGCTTTCTTTGACAAGTCGGCGAATCATCACGGCCGCTTTGCCGCCGAAAATTTTCGCCGTCGCCGCTTCTTCCGCCGCCGAACTTTGCCGCGCCAACCCGTAATCGTCCAAAATAGCGTAGTTTTCCAGCTTCGGCCGGCCGTTTTCACTGGACAGCTCGACAATTTTTATTGACAAAGTGCCGATATCGATTCCGAGATAGCTTTGCGGCCGCGATTCGCCGAATATATTGAAAGATGAGGCCATAAATAAATTTTCAATCGGTAAATTGATTTGACTGCGCCCCCATTATATCATAAAACAGCCGCCGCAAATACAAACTTATCCACATTGTTTTGAACAATTCTTTTTTTAAAATGAATTTTAAAAATCTGTTCCTCGATCTCGTTTTCCCGAGGGCTTGTCCGGGTTGTGGCGCCGAAATCGGTTCGGATAATTCTTTGCCGATCTGCAACGGCTGTTTCGATAAAATAATTTTGAATCATTCATTGCAATGCCATGTCTGCGATTTGAGAAATGCCGGCGGCGCCTGTGCAAACTGCCGGAAAAAAACCGCTATCAAAGCCGTTTTTGCCGCCGGCCGGTATGAAGACCCAATTTTGAGGGAAATGATTCGTCTTTTCAAATACCAATCCGTCGAATCATTCAAAAAACCGCTGGCGCGGCTGATGACCAACTGTATTTTTAAAGAAAATCCGGCCGGCGGACCGTTCGCCGGTCTTGAATATCCCCCATCCGCCGGCGCGTCCGTTCACGCGCCGCCGGTTAAAAAAATTTTTCTCGTTCCCGTTCCGCTGACGCTAAAAAGAAAAATCGGCCGCGGCTTCAACCAAAGCGAACTGCTGGCGGAAGAAATCGGCAAAACCGCCAATCTGCCCGTTGCGGGCATTCTTAAAAGAAAAAAATTTTCACGGCCGCAGGCGGAAATCGCCGACCGCAATAAAAGAAAGGAAAATGTCGCCGGCGCGTTCGAAATAAACCGCGCCAAATTAAATTCCCTGCCGCCGCTCGGCGAATGCCGGATAATTTTAATCGACGATGTTTCGACCGGCGGCGCGACACTTGAAGAATGCGCCGGCGCGCTTAAGCGCGCCGGCGCCAAAGAAATTTACGCCCTCGTCGCCGCCAAGGGATAAGACAAAGAAAAGAGGCCTTTTTCAGGCCTCGAAAAGATCAAGCTGAGCCGGCGATGCGATTGCATCGCCGGCATTTTTACCGCTACGCCCGCCGGCGGCTGCATCGCCATCGCCGGAGGAACCGGAAAATATCGCGCGCGCCTGGCGGACCGCCAGATTGAAATCTTCGCGCGATATTTCCAGCTGGGCGGCATTGCGAACGCGCGCCCATATTCCTCCCCGACTCACTTCGACAAGCGAGCCGTTTTTCGCGCGCATCCATTTGATGCGCACGTTGCCGATTTCGTGCGTGACGGATACTACGACTCCGCCGCGCCTTTCAACTTTAACCACTTCGGCCATTTTATTCACCTCCTTTTCATTAAAATTTTAAACGACTATACTTTTGGCTATATTATAGCATATTTTCAGAATTTGTAAAACTCGCCGGCGCATTTTCGTTTGCCACAACGCATATTTCGTGCGATACTCCAATGTCGGCAAAACCCAAAAGGAGAGGTGGCTGAGCGGCCGAAAGCAACACACTGCTAATGTGTTGATCCCGAAAGGGATCCGTGGGTTCGAATCCCACCCTCTCCGCCTTGACAATTCACTATCGGCGCGTTTCTACTGCATAAGGTCTTTTCATGACCCACTACTTCGATAGATTGGCAACTTTAAACCGAAGTAAAAACAAGGAGATTGGATGGAAAACCGATGATAAAATCCTCCACCGGCAGAACGGTTACAATGGTCATTGAAAAGCAGTCGAAGATATATGCAGTTATTCATAATGAATTAAAAAAAATACATTATGAAAAAGAAAATATTGTTATCATTATTGGTATTGTGGCCAATCGCTGCTTCTGTGATTTCTTTTGCGATAAAAGCCGACTTTTTTGTTTCTACCATTTTGTTTCTCGGCTTGTCTTCTATTTTACTTTCCGTTTTCAATAAAAGTAGTATCGGTAAACTGCTTATCTTTTCTTTGGTTTTCGGCATTCCGGTAGCCTGCGTCGTGGATTATATAATGGAAGCCGCGGGCGGCTGGTATGTTCCCTATTCGATTTTCGATTCTTTCCGCCTGTTCGGTTTGGTTACCGTCGATTTGGTAATTTGGGCTGTTTTGGAGACATATTTTATATTGATGTTTTATGAAACTTTTTTGGAAAAACATCACAAAAAATAATTATGGCGTCCGGATTTTAAATATTTGTTCGTAATTCTGTGGGCGGCTTTGGGCATTTTTGCTTTTCTGTACGCGTTCAATCCGGCGATTCTACGCATCAATTATTTTTACTTGAAAATGGGCATTGTCCTGGCATTGGCGCCGGTCGCCGCGATGTTGCTTAAATTTCCGAAATTTTGGAATAAATTTCTTAATCTGACGGTTTATTTTTTTGTTTTTAATTTTATTTACGAAATTACCGCCATCAAATTGGGCCAGTGGTCTTTTCCGGCGGAACATCAGCTAATCGGCATCGTTCAATTTATGGGCGCCCGTTTTGCCGTTGAAGAATTATTTTTTTGGATGATTCTTACTGCAGCGGCCGCGGTGGCTTTTTATGAGTTTTTTGATGACGACAGGGAATAGATTCCCTCATCCTCCGCTTGCTGTTTATCTTGCGCGCTTTTTGGTTTAAAATGTAGGGGATGGCTAAAAAAAACACTCCCAATACCATTTACGCGATATCGTTTGCTTGGCAGTTGGGGTTTCTTATCGCCGTTCCGATAGCCGCG
>JAJYIB010000041.1 GCA_021790275.1 bacterium | reverse complement strand
CTTTCCGGTCTGCCACTATACCTCGCTGACTCGTGCTGCTGGTCAGGGATTCGAACCCCGATTTTTTGATTCAGAGTCAAACGTCCTACCATTAGACGATCCCGCAATAAATTTATAAAGCCGCTTTTTAAAGCCGCCTTCGGAAACCGAAGGCGGCTGTATTTTAAATCAAAACAGGCGCGAAATCAATTCAAACTTTCAGATATTTGCGGATAGCGAACCAGCTGGAAAAAACGCCGAGCGCGATACCCAAAAGCGTCTGGGCGATTAAAAGCGGCCAGAAATTATTCCCCACGTAATTCACCAGATTGATGTCGGGCAGAAAATTCGCAAGCCGAGGGCCGAGAAAACCGATTCCCGGAATGATTATCATAAACGAAAATGCGGACGCTACTATGCCGTGCAAAACGCCTTCGACGACAAACGGCCCGCGGGTAAACCAGTTCGAAGCGCCGACCAGCTTCATTACCGTTATTTCCTCTCGCGAAGAATATATCGCCAGCCGCACGGTGTTGAAAGCTATAAGAAACGCCAGAAAAGCCAGAATCAGGCCGGCCAAAAGCCCGCTTTCCCGCAAAACGCGGATAATATTGTTAAGCCGGTCGATAACGAGTTTGTTGTCGGAATAATTTATTTTGCTGATCAAATTTTTGCCGTCTTTGGCGGAATATTGATTGAGAAAATCGGCGATGGCGCCGTAATTCGACGAATCTTTCGCCAGAATATTCAAGCTGGCTTCGAGAGGATTGCCGCCGACTTCGCCGACCGATTTCATCAGAGTTTCGTCGCCGGAATGCCGGGCCTTGAAAATTTCCAGCGCTTTGTCGGCCGAAACATATTCGACGCTCGCGACTTCTTTCAAATTTTCAATTTGCGATTTCAAAGCGAAAATATCGGATTCCTGCGCGTTGACATTCAAATATACGCTGACGTCGACTTTTTTCGACAAAATATCCAGAACGGAAGTCAAAACGACATTTGAAAGAAAAATACTCGTCCACGCGACAAGCGTTATCGTCATTATCAAAACCGTGGCGGCCGACAGCCAGCCGTTTCGCCAAAAATTCATCAGACCCGATTTTACGACGCGGTTGAATGCTGTAAACATTTGTTTAAGAAAGAATATAGCGGCCCGGGTTTTCGTCTCTTATTATTTCGCCTTTATCCAGACTGACCACCCGTTTTTCAAGCGCATTGATGATTTCTTTGTCATGCGTGGCCAAAATGACCGTCGTTCCCAATTCGTTGATTTTCAAAAGCAGGCGGATGATGTCCCAGGTGTTTATAGGATCGAGATTGCCCGTCGGCTCGTCGGCCACGATGACATTCGGCCGGTGAGCCATCGCGCGGGCGATGGCGACTCTTTGTTTTTCTCCGCCCGACAATTCTTTCGGGAAATTTCCCATTTTTTCTTTAAGGCCGACAAGATCGAGAACGCGCGGCACATCGGTTTTGATTTCTTCATCGCTTTTGCCGGCCGCTTCCATCGCAAAAGCCACATTTTCATAAGCGGTCTTATTCGGCAAAAGTTTAAAATCCTGGAACACCGCGCCGATTTGCCGCCGTAAAAAAGGCAGTTCGTTCGGCCGCATTTCCAAAACATTTTTTTTGTCGAAAAAAATTTTGCCGCGCGTCGGTTTTTCTTCGGCAATGAGCAGTTTAAGCAAAGTCGATTTACCCGCGCCGGATCTCCCGACAAGCGAAACGAATTCTTTCGGATCGACGTTGAAACTGACATTGTTAAGCGCCACCGAATGACTCCCGCCGTTGTATATTTTGCTGATATTTTCAAATTTGATCATTTGCTCCTACTATTTTAACACTGCAATAAAATTTTGCCAATTCGTTTAATCTTGAAGTTTTATTTAAATCCTAAATCCCCTCGCATTAAACCTTCGATTTTATCTGCATCTTTCCATAATTTATCAAACATCCGTTGCTCCTTAAATTCATCATAGTCAGGCTCGGAACATCTTTTATAGACTTCGCTGACATGCACAAGAAAGATTTTTATTTCTTTATTGATAGATTCACTGGAAATAAGAAGGCATTTTGCGCTTACCTCAGCCAATGTTGTTATATCTAAGTCTTGATCGACCTTAGTAAGCGAAACAAATTTACTTTCCAAGTGTGCGGCAAATTCTTTATACGCCTCCAATTTTGCATTAAAAATTCGCTGTTCTTTTTCATTTCGTTTCTGTATTAAAGCAGAGACAATGGCGGCAATAAAACCGCTAGAAAGTACTGCAATAATTACTGTGATTATCGCATTCATATTTCTACTAATTTTTATAGCCGATTAGTCATAAAAAATAGAAAATTGTGGCCACAATAGCACTCGCCATAATTCCGAGCAAAAGAACGCCCCACCACTTTTCATTCCATGTATTTGCTCTCGATAATGATTTACCGCCTTTTGCTGAAATTTGACCGGTAAATTGATTGTCTTCAGAAATGATCATAACCTCTCCTCCCTTTCCGCCAATACTCCCATCACCACCATCTACGGTTATCTTGCCGTCGCCAATAATTTTTCTTGCAGTGATAAAAACTTCGCCAGCGTCTCCACCTTGGCCAATTTTAAATTTATCTAATTTTTTGTTGGGCCAAATAATTTTCATAAATTTAAAATCTCGTTAATTTTAGAAAATAGGTTTTGAAAATTTACAAAATCTTCTTTTGGTAAATCGAATAATTTTTCCCAAAGATTCTTTTTGCCTTTTA
>JAJYIB010000018.1 GCA_021790275.1 bacterium | reverse complement strand
GAACGAAATCTTCGCCGACCACAAACGAAATGTCGCGTGTTATCGGCGGAAATTTGGACACCGCCCTGTATTTATGACCGAGTTTCAGCTGTTTTTTCACTCTTGCGTCTTTCGACCGCAAAAGCCGAATGTCGGGCAGATCCATGCTGATAATCGCCAGCCGCTCAAGGCCGAAACCGAACGCCCAGCCGTTGTATTCTTCCGGATCGACGCCGAGATTCTTCAAAACGATTCCCCGCACCACGCCGGCGCCCAACACTTCTATCCATCGGCCGGAAACTTTTACTTCCATTTCAATCGATGGATCGGTGTACGGGAACTTATCGGCATTGAACCGAAATTCGATATCTTTTCCGAAAATCGCCCGCGCTATTTCCATTAAAACTTCCTTCAAATCATCTATCGTGATTATGCGTTCGGCCCTGCGGCAAAGATACCAGCCGTCCATCTGATGAAACACGTTCATATGATTGCGATCGATTTCGTCCTTGCGGTAAACCTTGCCGTACGACAGAGCACCGATCGCTTCGCCGCGCGCGATTTTCTTCTTCACCTCCGGCAATTTAAGATGATAATACCACATGATCGTGGTGTGAGTGCGCAAAATATGGTCTTTGTCGATAAAATAAGTGTCGGTCGGTTTTCGGGCCGGATGATCGGCGGGAAAATTAAAAAGATCGAAACTAATATCCGCTCTCACGATTTCCGGCGCTTCTATGTTTTCAAATTCTTTAAACCGCGGCAGATTGACAATGCGATCGACAATATCTTTTATCGGCCCTTTCGAGCGCGTCAAATCCGGCATCGCCAAAAAACGCTTCAGCCGCTCGGCTTCGGCGTCATGCCTGCTTTGCAATTCTTTTCTTATTTTTTCCTCCGAAATATCGATGGCCATATAAAAGCGAAAAAACAGATTAAACCCAGTAAAAAACTTAACACCAAAACAACGGCGCCAAACGTTCCGGCACCGGCGGGATTGGTAAAAAATCCGATGCCAAAAAACGAAGCCCAGGCCAAAATGCCGGTAAAAATCAAAGCGGCCTGATACAGCCGGTTTTCCGATAGCATATTGAAATTATATCAAAATCGCGGGCTGAAATCAACAAAAATCCCCTCCGTAAAAGGAGAGGTTTTTTGTTGCGGGGATTGGATTTGAACCAATGACCTCGAGGTTATGGGCCTCGCGAGCTACCAGACTGCTCTACCCCGCATTGAAATTATAAAATATTTCTGGTAGCATTGCAAATGCGTTGCCACAAATGACAATTCGCGCCGGCGTAGCTCAGTGGCAGAGCGAGGCTTTCATAAGGCCGAGGTCGCAGGTTCGATCCCTGCCGCCGGCACTTGGCAAATTTTATGCCCGTTTTTAAAACAAAAAATGAAAACTTCTTTAAAAATTGGGCTTCCGATATGGCTTACATTTTGGGATTTTTCTGCGCCGACGGGAATATGTCAAAAAACAAACGAGGCGCTCATTTTATCGAATTTCAAATTACTGACAAAGATTTATTGGAGAAAATTAAAATCACATTAAAATCCAATCATAAAATTGCAACACGCCAAAGAAATAACAAACATAAAACTATTTATCGCTTGCAAATTGGAAGTAAAATAATGTTTAACGATCTAATGAATCTTGGGATAACACCGCAAAAATCCAAAACATTGAAATTTCCTAAAATCCCCAAAAGATACTTAAATGATTTTGTGAGAGGATATTTTGACGGCGATGGCAGTATAACTGTAAGCGAATATAACCGAAAAAACAGAAATCGACGAAGTCGAACAATGCTTGCGGGTTTTACTTCCGGAAGTAAAAATTTCCTGATTGAATTGCAGAAATGTCTACAAAATCACGCCTCAACAGGAAAAGGAACTTTATATTTTGCCAGCCGAGGCTATAGATTGTATTATTCCGTAAATGATGCGAAAAAATTATATTCCTTCATGTATGATAAAATAAAAAATGATTTATTTTTGATTAGAAAAAAGAAAGTTTTTGAGTTATATTAAACAAGTTGCACTTATGGACCGGTGGAGCAGCCTGGAGTGCTCGGCTCCCTGTCACGGAGCAGGTCACGGGTTCAAATCCCGTCCGGTCCGCCAGATGTCCAAGTTTGAACCCAAATAAAATAAGAGTTTTTGGACGACAAAAGACCGATTTCATCAGGAAGTCAGTTTTTTTGTATTTATTTGGAAAAGATGTCCTGCCAAAAAATAGTCTAATCGATAAACTCCAATTCTTTCAGGGCTTTTTCGTAGGCCTGGACGGCGGATTCGATTTCGACTTTCGGGGCGTGGTGATCGTCGCCGTGGACGATAAGGTTGCGCAATTTGTGCGCCCGCCAGATTTCATCGATGTTGGCCACTTGAGACGAATCGATATATTTCAGCCGGTCGGCCATCGATTCGCCCGGAAGTTGCATCTGCTTTAACAAACTGTCAAAAAGATTATCGGCTTCGATCAAGGCCAGCCGCAAGCCGGCTTCGTCGTTTTTAGTCAGCCGCGCCGCGATTTTTTGCCAGGATTTTCCCAGCTGGCGTTTCGGGAATTTCTGGGTCATAAAAAAATTGCCGGCGGTTTTGAACCATTTCTGGAAAACTTCGTTTTTAAATATCAGATAAGCCGCCGAAACGCCGAAAATAACGATTAAAATTCCGCCGATGATTTTTAAATAAAAAATCAATTCGGATCCGGCCAATGTTGAAATATACGATTGCCATTGGACCGCCAAATCCGCGGCGTATTTTATCATATCTTCTCTTTAATTATCGTTTCGGCCATTTTGGCGATTTTCAAAAGCTTGATGTCTTCGAAGCTGTCGCCTATAAGCTGAAGGCCGACCGGCAAATTATAGGCCTCTTTCGCCGGAATGGAAATCGCCGGCAAACCGGCCATATTCACCGAAACGGTATAGATGTCCGACAAGTACATCGATAAAGGATCGTGGGTTTTTTCTCCGAATTTGAAAGCGACGGTCGGCGACACCGGCGAAATTATCGCATCGACTTCGCGAAACGCGCGATCAAAATCCTGCTTGATCAGCCGGCGGACTTTCTGCGCCCGGGTGTAATAGGCGTCATAGTAGCCGGCGGAAAGAATATATGTTCCGAGCATTATCCGGCGCCTCGCTTCGGCGCCGAATCCTTCTCCCCTGCTTTTCAAATAAACATCAAACAAATTTTGCAAGCCGAATTCCGAATTTTTAATTTTCGAATAGCCGTATCTGATGCCGTCGAGACGCGCCAGATTCGCGGAAACTTCAGCGGGCATTATTATGTAATACGCCGCCAGCGCCCATTCGCTGTACGGCAAATCGATATCGACGATTTTCGCGCCTTCCTTTTCCAGTTTTAAAATCGCTTCCCTGACGCTTTTTTCCACTTCCGAATCGAGACCGTGAGTGAAATATTCCCGCGGCACGCCGATTTTTATTTCTTCGATATCGATCGGCTCGTTCCAATAATCCGGCCAATCTTTTTTAACGCTCGTCGAATCAAATTTGTCATTACCGCGAATCGCTTCGAAAACCGCCGCCGCATCGTCGACATTTTTGGTTATCGGCCCGATTTGATCCAAAGACGCAGCCATGGCGATAAGCCCGTGGCGGGAAATGGCACCGTATGTCGGTTTGAAACCGACGACGCCGCAAAATCCCGCCGGCTGGCGGATCGATCCGCCGGTGTCGGATCCTAAAGCGTAAACGCAAAAACCGGCTTTTACCGCCGCCGCCGAGCCGCCCGACGAACCGCCCGGCACTCTCTGTAAATCGACCGGATTTTTTGTCGGGCCGAAAGCGGAATTTTCGGTGGAAGATCCCATCGCGAATTCGTCCATATTCGTTTTTCCCAACAACACCGCTTCTTCTTCGCGCAATTTTTCGATCACCGTCGCGTCATAAGGCGCGATATAATTTTCAAGCATTTTGGAAGCCGCCGTCGCCTTGGCACCGCGGATTAAAATGTTGTCTTTTATCGCCGACGGAATTCCCGCCAGCAATTCGATCGGCTCGCCTTTGGCGATTCTGGCATCGACTTTTTTCGCCGCCGCCATCGCCTCATTTTCCGCAAGCGACAAAAACGCGTTTATTTCCTTATCGCGTTTTTTTATTTCGCCGAAAAACTCTTCCGTCAGTTCGGCGGAAGTGATTTCCCTGTTTTCCAAAAGCTTATGCGCTTCTTTTATTGTCAGATTTTTAAAATTCATATGTTGATAACTGGCATTGACATCATTTACATATTTGATACAATGCCTTTGAAAAGGCAGAATTCGTACATAAACTACGGGTTCGCTGCGTGTCAACAAAGGCCTCCAGTTCCGGGGGTTTTTGTTTTGATTGCGAATTTGATAAAATTACTTTGTGGATCCGGGCCTGTAGTCTATGAAGTAAAATTCTGCCCTTGACACGCAGCGAAACGGGTGCAAATCCCGTCGGGTCCACGTTAAAAAATCTTTCCTCAATGGATGGATTTTTTAATTTTGAAAACAACATTCCGCGATTCATAAATTCATTCCAATATCGACGGGACTTTAAAATAATCGCCTTCGCGGCTCGGAGCGGCGGCTAAAATTTTCTTGCGCGTTTCCGGATCGCAATTTTCGACGTCGTCTTTTCTGACGATATTTTCCAAATCCGTTCCGCCGGCCATCGGTTCGACTTTTTCGACATTCGCTTCCGACAATTTCTGGACGTAGCCGATCACCGAAGACAAATCTTCGGCGAATTTTTCTTTTTCTTTTTCGCCGAGTTCCAATCTCGCCAACTCAGCGATTTTTTCGACTTCTTTGCCGGTAAGCATTTGTTTTATTTTAACATATTCAAAAACTCTTTTTCGCTAATTATCTTAACTCCCAGTTTTTTCGCTTTGTCGTATTTCTCGCCCGGATCAAAACCGGCCACGACATAATCGACCGACAAGCCGACCGAAGACGAAACGTCGCCGCCCGCTTCCCTAATTTTGTCTTTTGCCTCCTCCCTCGTCAAGGTTTCCAGACCGCCGGTCAAAACAAAAACTTTGTCTTTTAACTTCGTCGAAGCGGGCGTGACTTTCGGAGAAATGATTTTTACGCCGGCGGCGCCGAGTTTTTTGATGAAAGCGATATTGTTTTTATCCGAAAAATACCCGAAAATCGCCTCTCTGACTTTCGGACCGATTTTGGCGATTTTTTCCCAATCGTCTTTTTTCAGTTTTTGGGCGGCTTCGAGCAAATCTTCCGGACTGCCGATGGATTTTAGCGCGGCGAGTTTTTTGCCGATATCCGCCGCCGTTTCTTCGCCGACATGAGCGATTCCCAAAGCGAAAATAAATTTATAAAGATCGATCGTCGAACTTTTTTTAATCGAAGAGATGACATTTTGCGCCGATTTTTCGGCGAATCTTTCGAGCGGCGCGAGATCGCCTTCTTCCAAACCGAAAAGATCGGCGGCGTCGGAAATAAGATTATTGTTCAACAGCTCGTCGATTATTTTAGGCCCGACGCCTTCCATATCGAACGCGGCTTTGGAAACAAAGTGATAAAGCCGGCGGCGATTCACCAGCTCGCATTTTTCGGGGTGAAGAATTTTGCGCGCCGCCTCGCCGGCGAGGCGAACGACTTTTTGGCCGCAAAATGTTTTTGGAAAATGGAAATTTTTTTCGTGACCCGTCCGCAATTCCTTCAAAACTTTGACGACATCCGGAATGACATCGCCGGCGCGGCCGACGATCGCCGTGTCGCCGATTTTTATTCCGAGCCGCTTTATTTCATCTTCGTTGTTGAGCGTGGCGCGGCTGACGGTAACACCGCCGATTTGCACCGGTTTTAAAATCGCCACGGGAGTCAAAACTCCCGTCCGGCCGATTTGAACAATAATATTTTTGACGATCGTTTCCGCCTGTTTCGGCGAAAATTTGTAAGCGATCCCCGCCCGCGGCGCTTTACCGACGATTCCGAGCCGCTTGATATACGGCTCGGAATTTATCATAACCACCGTGCCGTCTATTTCGAATTTCAATTCTTCTCGGTGTCCCGACCAGTATTTATGGAAAGCGAAAACCTTGTCGAGATTTTCGGCCCTTTTGTTCGCCGGATTGATGCGGAAACCGAACGCTTTCAAAATCAAATGCTCTTCTTCGTGAGTTTTCTGGCCCATATCGGTAACGAGAATATAAGCGTAAGAATCGAGGCGGCGGGCCGCGGTGATTTTCGGATTAAGCTGGCGGATGGAACCGGCGGCGACATTGCGCGGATTGGCATAAAGCGCAAGGCCTTTTTTCTTTCTTTCGGCATTAAGATTTTTAAAATTTTTCTTGTCCATAAACGCTTCGCCGCGCGCTTCGATCGTTTTCGGCCAGGATTTTTTCAAATGCGAAACGATATGATGAAGTTTCATCCGCTCGATATTTTTCAAAACCTCTTCTCTGTCGAGCAGTTTCAAAGGAATCGCTTCTATCGTTTTTAAATTGGCAGTAACATCTTCGCCCACCAGGCCGTTGCCGCGGGTCGAACCGGTTTTAAAAATACCGTTTTCGTAAATCATGCTGATTGCCAGCCCGTCGAGTTTCAATTCGCAGTAAAAATCTATTTTGGCGCCGGCCGGAAGCAGTTTTTTGTCGCGCTCGAACCAGTCTTTTATATCGTCTTCCGAAAAAGCGTCGTTAAAAGATGTCATCCTTTCGGAATGGCGGATTTTTTTGAATTTTTTAAGCGGCGCGCCGCCCACTCTTTGCGTCGGCGAATCCGGCGTTACGAATTCGGGAAATTTCTGCTCCAAATCGAAAAGTTCTTTTTTTAAAGTGTCTTCGGCCTCGGAAGAAATCAATTCTTTGTTTAAAACCAGCCGCGAATAACGATAACGATGTATCGCTTTTTTCAGCTTTTCGATTCTTTCTTTGGCTTCAACTTTTGTCTCTAAATTTTTTGACATATATTTAGAAAAACAATTTTTTAATTTTCCTCATCTTGTCTCCGGCGGGTATATACCAAGATCTCGACAAATTTTTTTCGCCAAAAATTATCAATTTCCGAATGCCGCGGCACAGTCGAAGATTTCTTTATCAAAGGATGAAAAAAGACGCTATGCTTGGCGCCTTCTCTTATCAAAACACATCCCCGTTTAGCAAGATATCTGATGAAGTCGCTACGCTTCATTTACAAAGAGACAGAAAGCGGTTCTCGAATAATTTTACCATTCGCGATTTCCTTCTTGCTGAGCAATAAATTGATTTCCAAAGTCAACAAAAGCGCCTCTTTGAGATTTTCTTTTGTCTCTTTAAAAGTTTTCCCCTGGGTGTTCACTCCGGGTATTTCTTCCACCCAACCCAGATACCATTTCCCTTTTTTCCTGTATATCGCCGTAAATTGTTTCGACATATATTCTAATTATATGCTCCGATAAATCGGTGTCAAATACGCGGCCGATAAAATTATTTCAAATAAACGGCGCGATTGCGATTTTGCTCGTCGAGAGTTCTGGCGTAGATCGTTTTGCCGTCTTTGGCGGAAAGATAATACCAATACGGGCTTTTTTGCGGGAAAATAACCGCTTTGATTGCCGACAATCCGGGATTGTCTATCGGCCCTTTCGGCAAACCGCGGTAAAGATAGGTGTTGTAAGGCGAATCGATTTTTTTGTCCGCGGCGGCGACATTTTTACGGCCGGTGATATAAGCCAAAGTCGCGTCGGCCTGCAAAGGAACGCCGGAATCGAGCCTCTTCCATAATATGCCGGCGATAATCGGCCGGTCGGAATCGAGCGGCACCTCTTTTTCGATAATCGAAGCCATAGTCAGAATTTCATAAAAATTGCGACCGGAATTTTTTATGCCGAGCCGCAAATCGGGAGTGATTTTTTCATCTAGATTGGCAAGTATTTTATAAACAATGTCGGTCATAGTCGCATTTTTATAAAACCGGTAAGTGTCCGGGAAAAGATAGCCCTCGAGCGAAGCGCCGGCCGGCCGGCCGGCCAAAACCGGCGGTTCGGCGGCGGCGATAAATTTGAAATCCGCCAAGTCGCTTTTTTTTGCCAGGCCGGACGCGGCCAGCCGGTCTTCGATCTGCCGCAAAGTAAATCCTTCGGGGAAAGTAATCGAAATCTCGTTGCTTGCCGGCGGCGCCGGCCGGCGGCGGATTAATAAAACAATGGCCGCAAAAACAATAAGCAGTATTAAAATAAAATAAAAAAATTTTTTCATTCCGCGTCTCCGCTGACGGCCGATGCCAAAACGGCTTCGAAATTTTCCGCTTCCAGCGAAGCGCCGCCGACAAGGGCGCCGTCGATACCTTTCTGGCCGATAAATTCTCCGGTGTTTTTCCCCGACACCGAGCCGCCGTAAAGCACCGGCAAATTTTCCGTCAGCTCTTTCCCGTAAATGCCGCCGGCGATTTTTCTTATCAGTAGCGCCGCCGAAAGCGCATGGTCGGGCGTGTCGGACACCCCCGTGCCGATAGCCCACACCGGCTCGTAAGCGATGACCAAACGGCCGATTTCCGAAGCGCCGACGCCTTCTAAAGCGCCGGTAAGCTGTTCCGCCAACGTTTTTTTGATATCGCCGTTTTTTTCTCTTTCCCCGACCGCCAAAATCGGAACAAGTCCGTGCCGCAAAGCCGATTTGATTTTCAAATTTATCATTTCACCGGTTTCGCCCATTTTATACCGCCTTTCCGAGTGGCCGATAATTACGTAATCACAACCGATATTTTTAAGCATCGGCGCGGAAATTTCGCCGGTGAAAGCGCCGCGTTCTTCCCAGTGAACGTTTTGCGCCGCGAGTTTTATTTCCCGCCCGCAATTTTTTTTAACCATATCAAGGTAAACAAACGGCGGTGCGATCGCCAGTTCGACGCCCCGCGCGGCGCGGCCGGCGATGTTTTTGACCAGCCGCAAGGCCTCTTCGGCGGTCTGCGGATTCATTTTCCAGTTGGCGACGATTAATTTTTTGTTTTTTTCCATTTTATTTCTCCGCGTCTCGCCGCGTGGATAAAAGGCGGCAAAACCGATAAAATTATTATCAAAATAACGAACGGCGCGATATACCGGTCAATGTTCGGAATTATATTTCCGAGCAAGTAGCCGAGAATCGGCAGTCCGGCGGCCCAAAGCGCGCCGCCGACGGCATTATAAACCAAAAAAACCGAATAATTCATCTCCCCGACGCCGGCCAAAATCGGAGCGAATGTCCGGACAATCGGCATAAACCGCGCCAGAATCAATGTTTTGCCGCCGTGCGCTTCGTAAAAAATCTTCGCTTTTTCGAGATGGCTTTTTTTGAAAAGAAGCGAATCTTCTTTTTTAAAAATCCTCGGGCCGGTTTTTTTCCCGAAAGCGTAGCCGAAACTGTCTCCCGAAACCGCGCCGGCAAAACAAACCGCGATTAAAACGGCGATATTCAAATAGCCCCGCGACGCCAGAAAACCGGCGGTGAAAATAAGCGAATCGCCGGGCAGAAAAAATCCCAAAAAAAGCCCCGATTCGGCGAATACGATTCCCAAAATGCCCAGATAGCCGGCCGCTTTGACAAAAGCCGCGATATTGAAACTAAGAATAAAATTCATTTTATTTTTTCAAAATCTCGGCGGCGCGCTCCGGCGCGACGGCGATAATATCCATCCCCGTGCCCAGCTCAAATCCTCCGTACGTGCTGAATTTCGGCAGAATTTCCATATGCCAGTGATAGTGGCCGTAATCGCGGCCTTTGATCGTCGGCGCGGTATGAATGAAAAAATTGAACGCCGGATCGCCTAGCTTTTTGTAAATTTTCGAAAAGACAAACCGCATCGCGGCGGCAAGATGGACTTGTTCTCGATCGCCGATTTTTTCGAAATAAGCCGAATGTTTTTTCGGGAAAATCCTCAATTCGAAATTGGAACGCGAAGCGAACGGAGCGATAACGACAATGCCGTCGTCTTTGTAAACCACTCTTTTTTTCTCTTTTAATTCCTGCGCGATCATTTGGCAGTGGACGCATTTTTTATGCTCGTCGAAATACCGGCGCGAGCCACGCAAGCTATGGCTGACATCGGGCGGCACGATAGGCAAAGCGAGAATCTGCGAGTGCGGATGCGGCACGGTCGAGCCGGCTTCGATGCCGTGATTGTGAAAAATCGAAATATATTCGACGCATTTGTTCGCGGCCAAATCGATATATCTTTCCCGAAAAGCCGAGAGAATTTTTTCTATTTCTTCCACAGTCATATCGGCAAGGTAGCGGTTGTGGTCTCGGTAAATTACGATATCGTGAAATCCGACGCCGGCTCGCGTTTTATGAAAGCCATTTTTTTCCGCCGGCCGGCACTTACCTTCCTCGACCGCCGGATATTTATTGGGAATGATTTGCAAAAACCAGTCGTCGCCTTTTTTATTCCGATAAACCAGAACTGGCGGCTTGTTGTGGAATTTCGGCGGATTTTCGAAAGGACATTTGCTAATCGCCAGTTCCATTGGCGCTCTCGGTTTGTATTCAAAACGCTCGCCGCGCTTGGGCGCGAGAAGAATCCAGTCGCCCGAAACCAAATCCTGTCGGAATTCCGGCGATCGCGATTTATTTTTTAACGCCATAAACATTGCGCCACAAATTAATTCTTATTCTGAACAAGTCTTTCAGCACCTGAAAATAACTTTTGATTCCGACATGCGAATCGCCCGGATTATTCCAAACCACCGGCACTTCTTTTATTTTGTATCCCAGTTTTTTCGCCAGCGCCAGAATTTCGATGTCAAAGCCGAAGCGGTCTATTTTTGCGCGGGAAAAAACATCCCGCGCCGCCGCGGCGGTAAAGCATTTAAATCCCCTTTGGGTATCGTGAATGCTCCATAATCCGGCGACGATTCTGATAAGATATTTGGAATATTTTCCCAAAAGACGGCGATACCACTGCGCATGTTCTTGAACAACCGCGCCGGGAACTTCTATCGAACCGATAACCGCTCCGTAGCCCTCGCCGAAAAACGGCCAGAATTTTTCTATCTGCTCTATCGAAGTGGAATTGTCGGCGTCGGTAAAAAGCCGAAAATCGCCTTCGGCGGCGAGCATTCCCTGCCGCACGACAAAACCTTTTCCGTGATTTCGAGTATTAGCGGCCAATCTGAATCCGGGCTTGTCGCCGATGTAATGAGAAACGACTTCGACGGTTTTATCGCGCGATCCGTCGGAAACAATAATGACTTCCCAGGAATAATTTTGGCTGGATAAATAATTAAAAACCGCTTCCAAAGTGGTTTTAATCCGCTTTTCTTCGTTGTACGCCGGAATCACGACCGATAAACGCTTCGACATTGAGGTTATTTTAACAGAATCCGGTAGAAAAATTCAAATTGAATCCGCAATATTAATATTACGTTTAACATCCTCTCCGACTTTTTTAATTTTCGTGTTTTAACATTCTTAAATACGAGACTTGATGCCCAGTGGTCGTGAAAACGGCTTGAAAAATATCAGACATCCCCAAAAGTCCAAAATAAAAAACCCTTTGAAATTTTGAAGTTTCAAAGGGTCGAAGAATTCAAACCTCCTTTCTTAAGTTTTTAAGTATTTAAGTATTTAATCAGGAATTGCGGGAGAAAACCCGGCCGCCGCCAAGCCACTCATACGGATACTCAACCGAACCGGCAAACGCACACCAGCCGTCGCCAACCCAGTAACAGTAGACCGCCCAGAACTTGTTGTTTTTATCGCGAATATAGAATATATTCGCGGCGCCGTTGGTGAGAAGAGTGCCTCCTTCACCATCGGGCTGTTCGCTCATCAGAGCGAACATTTGGGAGAGCTGGGTTTCGGCCTTGTCGCCGAGTTCACCCAGAATGGGCAAGTCAAGGGATTTTTTGAGAAGCTTGCTAACGGCGAGCGACTTCTCCTCGGCGGGATTCTCGATTTTGTCGAGGAAGTTTGCGCAGAAGTTATCTCCAAGATAGGAGATTTTCACGCGGGCGTCTTCGCCCGCGTTGACCACAAAGTGGTCTTTTGCGACAAACCGCTTCTGCGCGGGGACAGGGACGGTTTTGATGCGGCGAAGAAGAGAATATTCTTTTACTTCCAATTCTCCGCGAAGAAACCTATTAACTCCATCCATACCACCAAGCTTGTTAACAATTGCTTCAATCGTGCCTAAATCTAGATTCGCATACTTCATAAATCCTCCTTCAACTGCTAGTTGAATTTTGTTTATCCCTTATAGGGATAAACCGCGGACTCTTTAAAAAAGAGCTTTTTTTTACTGAATTGTCTAATTGATACGCTGAAAATAAAATGTTGTCAATAGTTGTAAAAATGGCTTAGATTACGAGAAAATATATAAAATAAGTTAGATTATGGCCCAATTGATTTAAGAAAATGTCTATTCAAATAACTTTGGAGAATGATGGCGGCGGCGGCGGAATGAATATTCCGCGCGCCGCCGCGCGCCGCTTCTTGGCTCGTTAAAACTTCATTTTCAAAATCGATCGGCGTTTCGACTTTTTGAATCAATGTTTCGGCCCAGTTTTCAACCTCCGTCGTCTGACTCGTCGCCCGCATTTTTTTATTGAGCGGCAGGCCAATGATAATTTTGTAAATTTTTTCTTTTTCCGCTATGTCACTCAACCGGTCGAAAACTTTTTTATCGTTTTTAAGAGTTTCATACGGAAACGCCATTTTCCTTTCGTCATCGGAAATGGCAATGCCGATATGTTTCAACCCGTAATCAATTCCCAAAATTTTCATAATTCGGTAAGTATCAAATTGTCGGTTTCGGTAATCGCCACGGTGTGTTCGAAATGCGCCGCCAGCGAGCCGTCGGCCGTTTCGTAGCCGTAGCCGTCTTTTGATTCTTTTGCTTTCCCGCTTTTCATTGCCGCCATCGGCTCGATGGCTACAACCATCCCGGGCTTCAAAATCAACCCCCCGCCTCTTTTCCCGCAATTGGGCACATTCGGTTCTTCGTGAACCGCATAGCCGACGCCGTGGCCAACCAACGATTCGACAATGGAAAACCCCGCTTTTGCGACGACATCTTGAATTATAAAACCGATATCGCCCAAATGGTTTCCGGGCTTGGTTTCCGCGATCGCCGCTTCCAAGGCGCGTTTCGTTGTTTCTATCAATTTGTTTTTTTCATCCGTCATTTCTCCTATGCCGACCGTTATCGCCGCGTCGGTGAAAAGATTTTTGTATTTTACGCCGATATCGAGTTTCAAAATATCGCCGTCTTTCAAAATTATTTTTTCCGAAGGTATGCCGTGAACGACCACATCGTTCATCGACGCGCAAATCGCCGATGGATACGGCCTGGCGGCGAAGCTCGGCTTATAGCCTTCAAACGACGGCTGTGCGCCGCGAGCCAAAATCATTCCCCGCGCTTCGCGATTTAAAAATTCCGTGCTGACGCCGGCTTCGGCCAGCCGCGCGGTTTCATTTAAAACTTCGGCCAGTATTTTTCCGCCTTCCCGCAAAATTTTTATTTCTTCTTTTGTTTTGATTGCAACCGGCATAAGATGTCTTGATGAATGGTTTTTATAGGCCGTTCGCCGTCGATATCGGCGATAAGTTTTTTGCTTTTAAGCAATTTTATAACCGGCCAGGTTTGTTTGGTAAAAACAGCGAGGCGTTTTTTGATTATTTTTTCAGTATCGAGTTCGGGCAAATCCTTGCGGCGGCGTTTAAGGTTTCTTTTATAAACTTCTTTTTGGCCGATGGCGACATCGAAAGCGTGAAGATTTTTGCCGTATAA
>JAJYIB010000040.1 GCA_021790275.1 bacterium | reverse complement strand
ATCTAAAAATTTTAAACGAACAAAAAGCCGGCAACAAAGATTTTATGACGCAAGATCCGTATTTCAAGCCGACGGATTTAAACGGCAAATATATCACGGGCGCGAAAGTCGAATTCGATCAAACGACTTATCAGCCGCAGGTCAGCGTCCAGTTCAACGGCGACGGAGCAAAGCTTTTTGAAGATTTGACGAAACGCGATGTCGGCAAAGAAATCGGAATATATCTCGACGGAATGCCGATTTCCGCGCCGGTTGTCAGAGAACCCATTACCGGCGGCTCGGCCGTCATTTCCGGAAAATTCAACATCAATGAAGCGAAACAGCTGGCCGAACGACTCAACGCCGGCGCTTTGCCCGTACCCATCAAATTGATGTCGCAGGATTCGGTCGGCGCCAGCTTGGGGCAGGATTCGCTCAATAAAAGCATCGCGGCTGGGCTTATCGGATTTCTGGCGGTGGCGATTTTTATGATTTTGTTTTATCGGTTTCCCGGCATCATCGCCGTTGCCGCTTTGTCGATCTACACGATTCTGGTTTTGGCGCTTTTCAAACTGATTCCGGTAACTTTGACGCTGGCGGGCGTGGCCGGATTTATTCTGTCCATTGGCATGGCGGTCGACGCGAACATTCTGATTTTCGAAAGGATGAAAGAAGAATTCCGCGCCGGAAAAAATATCGCTGTGGCGATCGACGACGGATTTTCACGCGCCTGGACTTCGATTCGCGATTCCAATGTTTCGACGCTTATCACCACGGCCGTTTTGTATTATTTCACGACCGGCGTGGTGCGCGGCTTCGCTTTGACGCTCGGCATCGGCGTTATCGTCAGTATGTTTTCGGCGATTTTCGTCACCCGCTCGTTTTTGAAAATATTTTCTTCTATTTCGCTTGAAAGACATCCGTTCGTTATGGGATTAAAAAAGCGAGCGGCGTCAAATCAATAATATGAATATCATCGGACACAGAAAAATATATTACGCTATTTCGGGAATTTTTGTCGCCGCCGCCGTAATTGCGCTTGCGATGTGGGGGTTGAGATTGGGCATCGATTTCAAAGGCGGCTCTACTTTGGAAATAAGCTATCCGAATCACGATCGACCGGAAACGGGCCAAATCGCCGATTCGCTCAAACCGCTCAATTTGAGCGATTTGAGAATTTCTCCCGTCGGCGCGGACGAAGTGAATTTGAGATTCAAAGAAACCGACGAAGCCGTTCACCAGCAGATCGTCGCAATTCTCCAAACAAATAACGCCGTCGAAGAAAAACAATTTTCTTCGATCGGACCGACTATCGGCGCCGAATTGAAGCAAAAATCTTTACAAGCGATTATTCTCGTTCTTTTGGGCATTTCGCTTTATATCGCCTGGGCTTTCAGGAAAGTTTCACAACCGTTAAGTTCGTGGCGCTACGGCGCGGCGACTCTCGCGGCGCTTTTTCACGACCTGATAATCCCGCTCGGCTTGTTTGCTTTCCTCGGCCATTTTTCCGGAGTCGAAATCGGAAGCGATTTTATCGTCGCCCTGCTCGTGATTTTGGGTTTTTCGGTTCACGATACCATCGTGGTTTTCGACAGAATCCGCGAAAATCTGAAACGCTATTCTTCTCTGGACTTCGCTTCGCTGGTTAATAAAAGCGTCAACGAAACTTTCGTGCGGTCGGTTAATACTTCGTTTACCGTGCTTTTGACGCTGTTCGCGCTTTATCTTTTCGGCGGCGCAAGCCTGAAATATTTCATTCTGGCTTTGATGGTCGGAATTTTTTCCGGAACTTATTCTTCGATATTCATCGCTTCGCCGATTTTGGTCAGCTGGCATCGTTTTTTGAGCGGGCGGTCGGCCATCGGGAAAAGAGGTTGACATATTTAGTTCGATATTATATTGTTATAAACAGCAATAAAATATGCCCGAACAAAATTTAAAAGACATTCTTGATGAAGCAATAAAAATTCTCAATCCGAGAGTGCGCCAGGTTGTCGAAAAGCGGTTCGGTTTCAGATCGATTTCCCGCCAGACGCTTGAAGCCATCGGGCAAAATTTCGGCGTTACTCGCGAACGGATCCGCCAAATAGAATCTCTGGGGTTGAAGCAACTTTCCAACAAAAACGTCTCCGAACGGCTTAATCCGGTTTTCGAAAAAATAGAAAAATATCTTTCGGAAAACGGCGGTGTTAAAAGAGAAGACAAACTGTTCGGCGAGCTTGCCGGCCTGTTTTCTCTCGACGAAAAAAATAACGACAATATCGTCGCGTTTACTTTGGCTTTGGGCGGCGCGAGATTTATAAAGCATAAAGAGACGCCTCAATTTCACGCTTGCTGGTCGCTGGCGGGAAATTATTACGAAGAAGCCGCCGGCTTCATTAAATCGCTTTTGGGAAAATTATCGGAAACCAATATGCCGATGCCCAAAGAATCTTTTTTAAAAACCGCGGCGTCATTGAATGATGCCGGCGAAAAAACACTGAAATCTCGGATAGAACTTTGCCGCGACATCGCCGAAAATCCTTTCGGCGAATGGGGATTCAGCCGATTGCCGGAAATTTCTCCCCGCGGCGTGAAAGACAAGGCCTATTTGATTTTTAAAAAAGAACAAAAGCCGCTTCATTTTACGAGAGTCGCCGAACTTATAAATACGGCGGCGTTCGAGGGCCGCAGAGCCCATTCGCAGACCGTCCACAACGAATTGATAAAAGATCCGCGGTTCGTTTTAATCGGGCGGGGAACTTATGCTTTGACCGATTGGGGCTACGAACCCGGCACGGTTTTGGATATAATTTCTGCCGCTTTGAAAAATTCCGCAACCGGTTTGAGCCGCGAAGAAGTTATAACGCTTGTCCGGTCAAAACGGCTGGTTAAAGAAAATACCATTCTTCTCAATCTTCAAAACAAAAAACTTTT
>JAJYIB010000017.1 GCA_021790275.1 bacterium | reverse complement strand
AGAGCTATTATTCTCGGAATCGGTTTTTAATATCTTGCGTGCGATAAAAAATTGAATAGTAAAAAATTATAAAACCTTAAGTAAAAACGTAATCCGAATTAAAGGCGGATTTTTTGTGTTTGCGCCGCCGGCCGGAAAATTTTAAATTTTTTTATGTTTTTCAAGGATCGAAAAAATTTCGGAAGACAAAAAACGGAATGGGTGGCAATGCCCAATCTTGTGGCGATGCAGCTCGATTCTTACGACTGGTTTATGAAAAAGGGCTTGAAAGAGCTTTTCGACGAAGCGTCGCCCATCGCTAATTTCAGCGGCGCCGGCAAAGATCTGGAATTGCATTTCCATAATTATTATTTTGACGAGCCGAAATTCGACGAAGTAAAAGCCAAAGAAAACGGGCTTTCGTATGAAGCGCCTTTGCGCATTCGCGTCGAACTGGTCAATAAAAAAACCAAAAAATCAAAAGAGCAGGAAATTTATCTTGGCGAGTTCCCCATAATGACCGATCGGGGAACTTTTATCGTCAACGGCGTCGAAAGAGTGGTGGTCAGCCAGCTGATGCGTTCTTCCGGCGTTTTTTTCACCGCCGCAACATATCGGAGCAGACAGCTGTTCGGGGCGAAAGTTATCCCGAATCGCGGTGCCTGGCTCGAATTCGAAACCGATTCCGACGGCGTTATAAGCGTCAAAATCGACCGCAAGCGCAAAGCGCCCGTTACCGCACTTTTGAGAATTTTCGCTTCGCATTACGGTAAAAAAGACGGCAACGAAGATATTTTGAAATTATTTAAAGATATCGATACCGGCGACAATACTGCCGCTAAAAGCGGATCCGCTTTTAGCGGCAAATATATGGAAGCGACTTTGAAAAAAGACGCTTCGAAAAACGCCGCCGAGGCCTATGTCGAAATTTACAAGCGTCTTCGCCCGGGCGATCCGGCAACCGCGGAAAACGCGCGGCAGTTGGTCGAGGGCATATTTTTCAGGAACGATCGCTACGATTTGGCGAAGGTCGGAAGATTTAAAATAGACCAGCGCCTCGGCGCCGACGCGAAACGCGCCGCCCGCAATTACAAAAAAGAAGAAATGCTTTTGTCCTTCGACGATATTGTCGGGATAATTTCGGAAATCATCCGTCTTAACAATACCGAAGACGCCGTTCCCGACGATATCGATCATCTGGGCAACCGGCGGGTCAGATGTCTCGGCGAACTTTTGCAGGCGAAACTGCGTATCGGAATGGCGAGAATGGAGCGTATCATCCGCGACCGGATGAGCACTTATGAAATCGAAAATCTGACGCCGGCCCAATTAGTCAACGTTCGCCCGATAATGGCGGCGGTGAAAGAATTTTTTACTTTTTCCCAGTTGGCGCAGTTTATGGATCAGGTGAATCCTTTGGCGGAACTCGAACACAAGCGGCGGATTTCGGCGATGGGGCCGGGCGGCCTTACCCGCGAACGGGCGGGTTTCGAAGTGCGCGACGTCCACACTTCCCATTACGGCCGCATTTGCCCGATCGAAACTCCGGAAGGTCCGAACATCGGTCTTGTCGTGCATCTTTCTTCTTATGCCCGCGTCAATGAATTGGGTTTTATTGAAACGCCTTATACCAAAGTCAAAAATGGCAAAATAACCGGCGAAATCGACTGGCTCAACGCTTTCGACGAAGAAAAATTCGTCATCGCCCACGGCGGCACTAAATACGACGGCGACGGGAAAATTACCGCGCCGGAAGTCGAGGCGAGAGTCGCCGGACATCCGAAAATCATCAAACGCGATGAAGTCCAATATATGGATGTCAGCCCCCAGCAGATTTTTTCCATCGCCACCGGCTTAATTCCGTTTTTGGAACACGACGATGCCAATCGCGCTTTGATGGGTTCGAATATGCAAAGGCAGGCGGTTTCCTGCGTCAGGCCGCAAGCGCCTTTGGTCGGCACCGGCATCGAAGAAAAAGCGGCGCGCGATTCGGGGCAGGTGATAACGGCCGCCGCCGACGGCGTCATCGCCGAAGTCGACGCCGCGCACATCGACATCCAGGGCGCCGATGCCAAACATAAAATTTATCGGCTCAATAATTTTTTAAGGTCCAATCAATTCACTTCCATAAGCCAAAAACCGCTCGTCAAAAAAGGCGAAAAAATTAAAAAAGGCCGGTCGATAGCCGATGGCGCCGCCACCGAAAACGGCAATCTCGCGCTGGGGCAAAATCTTGTCGCCGCTTTCGTTTCGTGGGGCGGTTCTAATTTTGAAGATGCCATCGTGCTTTCCGAACGGCTGGTCAAAGACGATCGCTTTACTTCCATTCATATAGAGGATTATCCGATAGATATTCGCGACACCAAGCTCGGGCCGGAAATAACGACGCCCGACATTCCCAACGTTTCCGAAGAAAAATTAAGAAATCTAGACGAAGAAGGCATCGTTAGAGTCGGCGCCGAGGTGGTGAGCGGCGATATTTTGGTCGGCAAAATTTCTCCGAAAGGAGAGGCGGATCTCACTTCCGAAGAAAGATTATTGCAGGCGATTTTCGGGGAAAAGGCGCGGGATGTAAAAGACACTTCTCTGCTTTTGACTCACGGCAAGCGCGGCCGCGTTGTCGGCGTGAAGATTTTTTCCCGCGACAAGGGCGACAAGCTCGAGCCGGGCGTTTTAAAAAGAGTCCACGTCGAGGTGGCGCAGCTGCGGAAAATTCAGGCCGGCGACAAGCTGGCCGGCCGGCACGGCAACAAAGGCGTTATTTCGAAAATAGTCGCCGAAGAAGATATGCCCTATCTTGCCGACGGCACTCCGGTCGATATTATTTTAAATCCGCTCGGCGTCGCTTCAAGAATGAACATCGGTCAGATTTTGGAAACCCATCTCGGCTGGGCGGCGAGCAAACTTAGTTATCGCGCCGCAACGCCGTCACTCGACGGCGCGACCGAAGAGGATATCAAAGCCGAGCTGAAAAAGGCCGGTTTGCCGGAAGACGGAAAAGTCGTCCTTTACGACGGTCGCACCGGCGAACCGTTCAACGACAAAATAACCGTCGGCGTCATATATATTATGAAGCTCAACCACTTGGTCGAAGACAAAATTCATATGCGTTCCGTCGGCCCGTATTCTTTAATTACTCAACAGCCGCTCGGCGGCCGCGCGCAATTCGGCGGCCAGAGATTCGGCGAAATGGAAGTCTGGGCGCTCGAGGGCTATGGCGCGTCGCATACTTTGCAGGAAATGATTACTATCAAATCCGACGATGTCGCCGGCCGCGCGGCGGCTTTCGATGCCATTATCCGCGGCGAAAAAATCCAAAAAATCAATGTGCCGGCTTCTTTCAATGTTTTGGTGAGCGAGCTTAAATCGCTCGGGCTTGATGTCGAATTGGCGGAAAAGCCGCATACCGCGGCGGAAAGAACGGCCGATGAAATTTTACCGGCGAAAGAAAGCGGGGGAAAAAAGAAAAGGGAAGTGAGGATTAGAACTTAAAAATAAATTTTCAATTATCAATTATCAATTTTCAATGAATTTTCAATGTATCAAATGTTTGAAAATTAAGAAATCGAATCAATTGAAAATTGAAAATTGAAAATTATTTAATAACATGAATACCTTCGACGCCATAAAACTTAAAATCGCTTCGCCCGACGGAATTTTAAAAAATTCCCACGGTGAAATCACCAAACCGGAAACCATCAACTATCGGACGCAAAAGCCCGAAAAAGACGGCCTGTTCGACGAACGGATTTTCGGTCCGACCAAGGATTGGGAATGCTATTGCGGCAAATACCGCCGGATCCGCTACAAAGGGATCGTTTGCGACAAATGCGGCGTCGAAGTAACGCGGGCGATTGTCCGCCGCGAGAGAATGGGGCATATCAAACTGGCCGCGCCGGTGGCGCATATCTGGTTTTTGCGCAATGTGCCGTCGAAAATCGGCTTAATGCTCGACGTGCCGTCAAACGCTTTGGAAAGAGTCATATATTACGCCGCCTATATCGTGATTTCGGTTGACGAAAAAGCGCGCGAAGAATCGCTGGCCGAAATAGAAAGGGAATACAAGCAAAAATCGAAAACCGTCGCGAAAACGGATGCCGAATCGCTTGTCAAAGCGCGCGACAAAGCGAAAAGCGATTTGAAAAATCTCCAAAAATATCAAATCATCGGCGAATCGGAATTTCACGAATTGTCTTTGAAATACGGAAACGTTTTTGAAGCCGGCATCGGCAGCGAGGCGATCAGAAAACTTTTGGAAGAAATGAATCTGGCGGAACTGACGGCGCGACTCGCGGAAGAGGAAAAATCGGCGCCGCTCACTTCGCGCCGCAAAATTTTAAAAAGATTAAAACTTGCCAGCAGTTTTATGAAAGCCGGTTTGAGGCCTGAATGGATGTTCATCACCATTTTGCCGGTTTTGCCGCCGGACTTGCGTCCGATGGTGCCGCTCGACGGCGGCCGATTCGCCACTTCGGATTTGAACGATTTATACCGCCGCGTCATCAATCGCAACAATCGGCTTAAGAAACTTTTGGAATTCAACGCGCCCGAAGTCATTGTAAGAAATGAAAAAAGAATGTTGCAGGAAGCCGTCGATGCTTTGATCGACAATTCGGCGCGCCACGCCCAAAGCCAGACGGCGGCTTTGGCGGCGCAAAAAAGGCCTTTGCGTTCGCTGGCGGATATGCTTAAAGGAAAAACCGGCCGCTTCCGCCAGAATCTTCTCGGCAAAAGAGTCGATTATTCCGGCCGTTCGGTTATCGTTGTCGGCCCGAATCTGAAAATGGACGAATGCGGCTTGCCGAAGCAGATGGCGATGGAGCTTTTCAAACCGTTTGTCATCAATAAAATAATCGAAAGAGAGCTGGCTCATAACATCAAGGGCGCCAACCGGCTTATCGAAGAAGGCGTCGATGAGGTTTGGGCGATTTTGGAAGAAGTCATCAAGGGTAAGCATGTTCTGCTCAACCGCGCGCCGACACTGCACCGGCTCGGCATCCAAGCTTTTCGTCCGGTTCTTGTCGAAGGGCTGGCCATAAGAATCCATCCGATGGTCTGTTCGGCTTTCAACGCCGACTTCGACGGCGACCAGATGGCGGTTCATGTGCCTTTGTCCGAAGAAGCTCAAAAAGAAGCCGGCGAAATTATGCTTTCCGCCAAAAATCTTTTAAAGCCGGCGACCGGCGAATCGATCGCCGTTCCGACACAGGACAGCGTATTGGGAGTTTACTATCTATCGCGGATTAAAGACGGCCGAAAGGGCGAAGGAATGATATTCGCCGACGAAAAAGACGCGATTTTGACTTATCAATTCGGCCAGGCGGATTTACAGGCGAAAATAAAAGCCCGCGTTGTAAAAAACGGCGGCAAAATCACCGAAACATCGGTCGGCAGAATTATTTTTAACCAGGCTTTGCCCGCGGATTTCGAATTTGTGAACAAAGAACTGAAATCAAAAGACATTAGAAATCTTATCGGACAAATTTTTGTCGCTTACGGTATAGACGAGACGGCGAGAATGCTCGACGAAATCAAAAAAATCGGTTTTGAATACGCGACCAAATCGGGTATTTCCTGGGGGATGAACGATTTGAGCGCGCCGAAGGAAAAAGAAGAAATTATAAACGAAGCCAAAAATAAAATCGGCGAAATAGAAGGATATTACGAAAGAGGACTTTTGACGGCCGACGAAAAATCGGAAAGATCGATAGAAATCTGGAAAAATGCGATCGATAAAATCGAAAAAGCGGTGCCGTCTTCGCTCGATCCGGACGGCCCGGTTTTCAATATTGTCGATTCGAAAGCGCGTGGCTCGCTTAAACAAATCGCCCAGATGGTGGGTTTGAAAGGATTGGTCCAGAGCCCGACCGGCGACATTATCGATCTGCCGATTATTTCTTCTTTCAAAGAAGGTTTCAACGTTTTGGAATATTTCATTTCCACTCACGGCGCCCGCAAGGGTTCGGCGGACACCGCGCTTAGGACCGCGTCGGCCGGCTATTTGACGCGACGCTTGGTCGATGTCAGCCAGGATGTCGTCATTACGGAAATCGACTGCGGCGAAAAAGAGGGATTTTCAATATCGAGAAAAGACGGCGAGGAATTCGGCGTAAATTTGGGAGCCAAAATTTTTGGCCGCACTTTGGCGAAAAGCGTCGAAGCGGCGGACGGGACGATTATCGCCAAAACCGGAGAAATCGCCAGCCGAGAAATCTGCGACGCGATCGACAAAGAAAAAATCGAGGAAGTGGCGGTGCGTTCTCCCATTACCTGCAAGGCAAAATTCGGCATCTGCCAGAAATGCTACGGTTATGATTTGGGATTCAACCAGCCGGTAAAAATCGGAACGGCGGTCGGCATTATCGCCGCGCAGGCCATCGGCGAACCGGGCACACAGTTGACGATGAGAACATTCCATACCGGAGGCGTCGCTTCGGCTACCGATATCACCGAAGGTTTGCCGCGCGTTCAGGAAATTTTTGAGGCGCGAATTCCGAAGGGTAAAGCGATAGTTTCGGAAATCGACGGCAAAGTTATAGATATAATAGACGGCAGTAAGCAAAAAACCGTCAAAATCGCTTCGCTCGGCGGGGACAAAACGATTATGGAATATGGCATTCCGGCCGGCAGTACTTTGTGGGTGGAAAAAGGCGATTTGGTTTCCAAAGGCCAGCAGATTTCCGAAGGCAGTCTGGACATCAAGGAATTTTTTGAAATTTCCGGATTGCGCGCCGCCGCAAAATATATTTTAAACGAGGTTCAGAAGGTTTATGTGACCAACGGCTCGGATATCAATGCCAAGCATATAGAAATAATCATCCGTCAGATGTTCGGGCGGGTGAGAATAAAAGACGCCGGCGATTCCGGATTCACGCCGGGCGATATTGTTGAAAAGACGATTTTTGCCGAAGAAGGCGATCGCATCAAAAAAGCCGGCGGCAAACCGGCGACGGCTTCCCAGCTTTTGATGGGAATAACCAAAGTTTCGCTGACGACCGAAAGTTGGCTTTCGGCGGCTTCTTTTCAGGAAACGGCCAAAGTTTTAATCAATGCCGCCGTCGAAGGCAAATCGGACAAGCTTTACGGTCTCAAAGAAAACGTCATTCTCGGCCGCCTCATTCCCGCCGGCACCGGCTACAAAAAACACGATTAAATTATTCCGCAACGCCGGATTTTTTATAAAAAACCCCCGTCGCATCGCGACGGGGTCGTATTTATTCGAAAAATGCCTCGCTTTCATTGTCGATGTAGCCGACAATGGGATTGATCCTGGCGATAAATGACCTTTCGCCGCCGGGAACGATTTTCAGACGGCTCGAAACGAGCGCATCGGGAATGATTTTCAGATGGATCGAATCGAGCGGGCTTAATAGTCCGCCCAATGCTTGCGGCATTGAAATTCCCAAAACGTTTTCCAATCCGATTTCAATCGCCGGAGATTGACCGCAATATATATTGATAATATTTTCGCGGCACATCGGCGCCATTTCAACTATACCTTTGGCTAGTCTTTCGGCTTGGAATATTGTCCTGTAATGGAGATAATAGGTATGATTTACGCCGTAGCCGCAAAAACGGCCGAGATGCCTGTGGCAATCACTTGCCAATTTCCGGAAACTATCGGACGCATCGTTGTTCAGATTCTCCGGTTGGCGGTAATCGGACGGATTCGAAAACGGAAAAAGTATTTTTAAGGTGTCTCGAGTCGCGACTTTATCCGCGCAGAATAATTTGATTTTTCTGTCGCCGAAAGCGACGCGGTGCAGAATGTTTCTTTGATATTCCGTCGCTATGCGCTTACCGGCTTGCGACAATGCGCCGCCATCGGCCGTTGCGGGCGCGTGGCGCATCAATATAACATTTGTTCCTTTTCCCAGTGAATAATCCCAAAGCGTCATCAGTTTCTGAAATTTCTGAAGTGCCATCATAAATTCCTCCTTTGTTAAACAACCGTGATTTTTGACATTACTATCACGGTATTCCGGTTTGTGTCAATTTGTGCGGTTTGCGGGGAGCCGCCGCGCGGCATTTGACAGCGCCCGTCTATTTCATATATACTTTCAAAACCGATTTTAATTAATCGAGTTTTGTTTTTTGACAACTGAAAATCCACCAAATAAATTTTGATTTTTTGAAGTTGTTACGATCTATTCTGCCCGTAAAAATTTTCTTAGAAAATTTTTACGGGTTTTTAAGAGAATTTGATCCTGGTTCAGGACGAACGCTGGCGGTGTGGATAAGGCATGCAAGTCGAGCGAACTATTTCCGCAAGGAAATAGTTAGCGGCGAACGAGTTAGTAACACGTAGGAACTTGCCTCTTTCACGGGGATAACTTTTCGAAAGAAAGGCTAATACCCGATAGTCTGACAGTCTGATTTTGAAAACAAATATTTATAAATTTTAATTTCTAAATTTTAAATTTGAAAACAATTTTAAATTTCAAATTGATCAATTGAATGAAAATTTAGAATTTAAAATTTTTGTGTTTAAAATCAGGCTGTCAGTAAAGGTATATGCAAATATGCCGGAAAGAGAGAGGCCTGCGGGCTATCAGCTAGTTGGTAGGGTAACGGCCTACCAAGGCGATGACGGCTAGGGGGCGTGAGAGCGCGTTCCCCAACGTAAGGGACTGAGACACGGCCCTAACTCCTACGGGAGGCAGCAGTCGAGAATATTTCGCAATGGGGGAAACCCTGACGAAGCGACACCGCGTGAAGGAAGAAGGCCCTCGGGTTGTAAACTTCTTTTGCAGGGGAGGAACTACGGTGACTGTACCCTGAGAATAAGGCGCTGCTAACTTCGTGCCAGCAGCAGCGGTAATACGAAGGCGCCAAGCGTTGTCCGGATTTATTGGGCGTAAAGAGCTAAAAGGCGGCAATGTTAGTCCGACGTCAAAGCCCGGGACTCAATTCCGGAAGCGCGTTGGAAACGGCATTGCTAGAGGAAATCAGAGGCAAATGGAACGGCCAGTGTAGGGGTGAAATCCGTTGATATTGGCCGGAACACCAAAGGCGAAGGCATTTTGCTGGGATTTTTCTGACGCTGCAATAGCGAAAGCGTGGGTCGGGAATGGGATTAGATACCCCAGTACTCCACGCCCTAAACGATGAGCGCTCGCCGTATGAAGTATCGACCCTTCATGTGGCTTAGCTAACGCGTTAAGCGCTCCGCCTGGGAAGTACGAGCGCAAGCTTAAAACTCAAAGGAATAGACGGGGACTTGCACAAGCGGTGGAGCATGTGGTTCAATTCGACAACAACCGAAAAACCTTACCAGGGCTTGACACTCTGACAAAAACCTTGCGAAAGCAAGGTGTGTTCACAAGACGGTCAGAGCAGGTACTGCATGGTTGAAATTTCGACCCCTTCGATGGTAACGTCGAAGAGAAAAATCGGCTCATAACGGTGAAGTCCTAATGATTTTATGTTAAAATAAAATCATGGATAATACCGTGGGAAGTATGAGTGCCGATTTTTGCGATCTGAAAATAATTGACGAAGAAAAAGCTTATAGGTTTTCAAAAAATGAAAATCTATGATTATCAAAGTTCAAAAACTTTTTGTTTATATTTTTCCAGATATGAAACAAATAAATTTCTTTCTTTCATTTATCCCTATTCATTAAGATTGCAAAAATCGGTATTCATACCCCGTAGAGACTTAATCTCATAGTTGCGTGAGATTGGATTCGCTTTAAATGAAGCGGATAACACGCCGATCCCCGATTGAATTTTATATTTAATCGGGTGATGGTATAGTCCGTACCACTAGTAATAGTTGGATGTATACGGTCGTCAGCTCGTGCCTTGAGGTGTTCCGTTAAGTCGGGAAACGAGCGCAACCCCTGTTGCCAGTTACAAGTGTCTGGCGATACTGCCTGCGTCAGCGGGAGGAAGGAGGGGACAACGTCAAATCAGCATGGTCCTTTGATGCCCTGGGCTACACACGTGCTACAATGGAAAGTACAATGGGTCGCCAAGCCGCAAGGCGGAGCTAATCCCACCAAAACTTTCCCCAGTTCAGATTGAGGGCTGCAACTTGCCCTCATGAAGATGGAATCGCTAGTAATCGCGGATCAGCATGCCGCGGTGAATACGTTCTCAAGTCTTGTACTCACCGCCCGTCATACCAAGGGAGCCGGGAGTGCCCCAAGCGCCCCGTTTTACGGGGTTCCAAGGTAAGCTCGGTAACAAGGGTGAAGTCGTAACAAGGCATCCTTAGCGGAAGCTGAGGATGGAACATCTCCTTTCTAGGGAGTATAATCTTCTTAGAAGAGTCGATGCGTTGAGTTTTCGAATTCGAAACTTGACGGAAGCGTTGGTCTCGGAGCTTTAAGTTGAGACCGGCCGCCGCGGCCTATTGCGGACGAGATCGTAACAACTTTAAGAAATCAAACTAAATTTATGATAAATAATTGGGATTTTATGGGCCATATGGGTAATTTTTTCGGCAACTGCGGCGGTTCGTGGCTTTTGTTCGGCGGTCTTTTGCTTATTTTCTGGTGGATTTTCCAGATTCTTTTCGGGGTCGGAATTTTGGTTTTGATCTGGCTGTTTATTAAAAAATTGCTCAAAGAACTTAGAAAATAATCGCAGGGAAGCATGGGAGCGCCGGATGGCGACGGGATGGATTCGGGCGCGTAGCTCAGTGGTAGAGCACGTCACTGATAATGACGGGGTCGGAAGTTCGATCCTTCCCGCGCCCACCGCTTTTTACTTATCCACATCAGAATTTGTTCGGGGTTTACATTTATTTTATTATGCGCTAAACTGTGGATAACTAATAATTAATGTCTGCCGAAAGCGGGGAAATCGCCGGAGGCGGATAAAATAAAAATATGGATCAAGAAGCATACTGCGTAAAATGCAAAGCCAAAAGAATGATGAAGGACGCGCACGAAACGTCTTTCAAAGGCAAGGGCGGAATGGAAAGAAGGGCGATGACCGGCACTTGCGAAAAGTGCGGCACCAAAATGTTCAAAATTCTGCCGAAAAAGTAAGAGATTTCAATAAATGCGAAACCGCCCCGAACTTGTCGAAGGGCGGTTTTGTTTTGTAAAATAAAATATCCGGGTTGCCGTCTGTAATGTCGGGAGCGGGAAAACGGGCCTATAGTTAAGTGGCAGAACACCTCATTTGCAATGAGGAAACGGCAGTTCGATTCTGCCTAGGTCCACCAAAGTTGATTAATTGTCTTGCTCGGCGCTTCGCGCCTCGCTTCGACGGGCATTTCCGCCAAGAAATCCCAGGGCTTTTTGAAATCTACCGCCAGTATTCCCGCTACGAGGGGTCATGAGGGTAAAAGTCAAGTTGTTCTCGTTGAAGCCAAGAATTTCAGTGCAACGAATATAATAATCCGTCAGCTATATTTATCCATATTGGCAGTCGCAAGAACATACAAAGAAGAAGGTCATAACCCTTATCTTTGATAAGGCGCGCGGAGTAAATGTGTACTCAATATGGCAATTTGAATTTACTGATCCAAAAAATTATAATAGCATTAAATTAGTAAAATCTGGGAAATTCAGAATCAAGGAAAAATAGTTATGGAAATCACATTAATTAATAAAGTTTGGTATCTAGTAACGAAAGATGTGCTTACAGCAATCTTTACTATTGCTGGCTTAGCAATAGCTGGACTTGGTTTGGCTACTTGGAAAAAACAAATTAAAGGATTAAAGGAGTTTGAGGCGGCTCATAACTTACACTTTGCAATGCTTAAATTGCGAGAGGCGATAAAGCATGTTCGCAACCCTGTTATTTGGTCGTCTGAGAGCCAACGAGCAGTAAAATTTATAAAAGAAAAAAATCCAGAGAAATCCGATGATGACTTGAAGAAAAATGAACATGCTTATGTTTACGAAATGCGTTGGCAGAAAATTACTGATGCGTATACTGAAGCGGAATCGTATTTGCTTACGGCAGAAGCACTATGGGGTCATGAAATTATGGATTTAACAAAACCTCTAAATAAAAAAGTCCGCGAGTTAAATATCAATCTTAATCAAAATTTTGGACCCGCTGAAATGCGTACAAAAGATTTGATGGCTATACATGATGTTATTTATGATAAAAGTTCTGAAACTGAGCAAGATGTTTTTTCTGCCGAAGTATCTAAATATATTGATGCAATAGCCGATTATCTAAGGAAAAAGATTAAATAATTATGGCGACAATATATAAAAAAGTTTGGTGTGAATATTTTGAGAAAATCATTTTTGGTAAGAAAAAGCTTGAATTGCGCCTTGCCGATTTTGAGATAAACGAAGGCGACACTTTGGTTTTGGAGGAGTGGGATAAGGACAAAAAAGAATATACTGGACGAAAAATTGAGGTCGTCGCCACTTATATCCTCAAAACCAAAGGTCAAACTTTTTGGTCGCCGGAGGAAGTGGAAAAATATGGATTTCAAATTATCCAATTTGAACCAAAAGAAAAATAATTTATGAAGGAAGAATTTGTAAAAAATTCAATCATAAAGTATTTATCTCGCAAAGAATGGGGTACGAATTTACAATTCGGTGGATTGCACGATCATGGCGTTGATATAAAAGTTAGACATAATCGTTATGCTCGCTATTTTTTAATTGAATGTAAGGGACAAGGAATTGGTCGTGGTTCAAATGAGGTCGCCTTTGTTTATTCATTGGGGCAAATCATAAGTCGTATGAAAACCGGAGGGACAACGCGCTATTATCACGGATTAGGTTTGCCGGAAAAATCTGCAAAAATTGCTCTACGCCGCTTGCCGTGGCAAGTTGCCAAGAAACTGTTACTCTATGTTTTTTCAGTAGATTCAAACGGGAAAGTGGTGCAATACTCTTGGCAGGAATTAAAAAAGAGTCAGGAATCGAAAAAATAATGCTGCCGCCAAAAATTCTGTCCGTCCAAGCGAGGGCGTGGCGGGAGGAGGGGGTCGGGGGAGGAACACTGCCACGCCCGAGCGGAAAAAGAAAGTAGCCAGCCCCGCCGCCTTGCTCGTCAGAGCAGAGCATCACAGAAAAGTTTTGTTTTTCTTTTAGAAGAAAAAATCGGTCGAGCGCAAAAGGAAAATCGCAAACAAAACTTTTCTGTGATGTGGCGAGAGTTAGCGAGTGGCGGCGGGCGGCTTCTTTAGTCGGGGTTCTCTGCAAAATGGGTTCTGACTTTTTTAAACAAACACCACAATGTGCTATAATGCCGTCATTAAAATTAACGCTTAAAATTATGTTCGTAAAAATTATTTTCGGGGCTTCGATAATTTTGTCCGGTCTTTTTCTGGCTTTGCCGGAAATTTTCAATTCCTGGATAAATTTGGGAAGCTATCCTTCACGCTCGGCCGGTTTGTCGGCCTGATTGCAGTTATATTCGAAGCTTGGTGGGCGATCAGGAAGATAAAATCGAGCGGATCGCAGATGTAAACAGGATTTTTGATGAAGAAACGCCGCCCCCGCGTTGCGGGGGCGGCGTTTTAATGAAGCGAGTTATCCACAGAAATTTAGCGCGATTTATGGTAAAATACCGCCAAGCAAACATTAAAGGTCGGGTTTATATTAAAAAATTTTTCCGCTTAACGCGCGTTTCGAAGCGGAAAAATCATTACAATTAAACAAAAAAACAATGTACGTTTCAAATTGGTCCGACGTCATCGTCTTCTCTCTGCAAAATCTTTGGCAGGGTTTCGTAACGTTTCTGCCGACTTTCATCGGAGCTTTGATCATCCTTATCATAGGTCTTGTCATCGCGGCCGGAATCGGCAAAATCGTGGAAAAATTAATCGATGCCATACGGCTTGACAGGGTTTTTGAACAGCTGGGCCTGGGCAAAATTCTTGCAAGAGGCGATTTGCGCCTCCGCTCCGGCCGGTTCCTCGGCGTTTTGGTGCAGTGGTTTCTGATTATCGTAACGCTTTTGGCGGTAAGCGATATTCTGGGCCTTGCGGCATTTTCGGATTTTCTCAAGCAAGTGCTGTATTACGTGCCGAACATCATCATCGCGGTGCTTATAATGCTCGCGGGTGTTGTGGCGGCGGCGTTTATGTCCAAACTCGTTCGCGCATCGGTGATGGCGGCGAGAATGCACTCGGCCAAATTCCTCGCGACTTTGACCAAATGGGCGATCTTGGTTTTCGCTTTTCTGGCGGCGCTTTCCCAGCTCGGAATCGCCACCGCTTTGGTCAACACGCTGATTATGGGTTTTGTGGCGATGCTGGCTTTGGCCGGCGGTTTGGCTTTCGGTCTCGGCGGTCGCGATGTCGCGGCGGCTTGGCTTGAAAAAGTCAAAGAAGAAATCAGTAATCACGGCTGATTTCCGGTGTTTTGAGCAAGGTTAAAAAACCGACCCCGCGTTGCGGGGTCGGTTTTTTGGTTTGGATTTGCGAGAGCTGTGGATAACCGGCTTTTTTGACGATTTAAAATTTTATTGTAAAATTAAAAAACGTTTGCGCAAAAATTTATTTTTTTATTTTATGGACTCGTTGAATTTTGAAAACGGAAACGGCGGCGCGGCGCCTTCGG
>JAJYIB010000016.1 GCA_021790275.1 bacterium | reverse complement strand
GCCGGGATTTTTTCGCGATGCCGTCGATCAGGCCGGCGGCCGGTTTCTTCAGCAGTTGGGTTTGGGCCAGCTTTGTTCTCCTTTTAGTTTACAGCTTCGAGCCGCATTTATCCCTATCCCGACATTCACCGAAAGAAGCTCCTGCACGATGAGCCAAGTCGGCGCCAATTTGCAAAGTTTTTTGGATAATTTCCAAAACGGCGGCTGGATAGCATGGAACCAAATGGTTTTGCAGCCCCAAAACAATATTTACGGCGCGTATATGATGGCTTGGGATGAAGGGGAAATTGAAAAAGACGCGGCGGCACAGGCCGCCGCCGCCGAAGCGCAGGCCGGTAAAGGATTTTTGGACGTAAAAGGCGCCTGCGCCGAAAGAAATTATCAGGGCTACCAGGACTGTATCAAAGCGGGAAACAGCGCGGCCGATTGCGACAAAGCTTCCTGTATCAGATACGGCACCGTAACGCCGGGCGCCGTCGTCGGCGATTTGGCGGGAAAAGTCGTCGGTTCCGACATCGATTACATAGTCAACGCCAAAGACTTCGCGGCTTATGTGAGCGCGATCACCAACGCGATATTAGACAGAGTATTCAAAGAAGGGATGGGGCTTCTGCATTCCGCATTGTCGAGCAGTTCGAATTCAAGCGGCGGCGGAGGTTCGGGCGGCGTCGCTTCGGCGCAAATACAATGCGGCCAACTTGCGGGAACGGCGGCATACAATGCTTGCGTAAGCGCCGTTCAAACGGGAACCGACATAAGGGAATTTCAAAAAGACAATTTGATAGCGACGCTCGATCAGGATTTGTCCTACCAAAATCAGCTTTTGGGGGCCAAACAAAGCACGCTGGCGGTGTTAAACCAAACAATCGATATTTTAAACCAGCTTAAAGATTGCCAGGCGTCGTCATCGCCGAGTTCGGCCGCATCGACGGCGGCGACTCTTTCCCAAACGCGCCTCGCGGCTTTATCGATAACCAACGACATCCAGAACATCCAGTCGGATATTATCGCCCTGCAAACCAAAGAACAGGAGATAAAAGCGATTACCGACGTTTCGCAAATTCCGTCCATTTGGGCGCAGGTGGCCAATACCGTAAATCCGGCATCGACTTACAGTTTGGCGCTGGCCGCCCAGGATGAAACCAGCCAAAAACAACAGGCGATGAGCTCTTATCAAAGCCAACTGATGGTTTGCCAGCAATCGATCACCGGATTGTAGGACTTATATTTGAAATGAAAAACTTCTTCACCAAAAACAAAAAATATATCGGGCCGATTTTAATCGCGGCCGTTGTTTTGAATTTCGCGTTGCCGAAACCGGCGCACGCGGGGCCGATCAGCTGGCTTGCATCCAGCGCCGTACTCGGCGCCGCTAACGTAATAAGCGTCTTACTGAGCGCCGTTTTCGGCATCGTGTTATCCATCGAAGCCGAAATAATAGATTATATTTTATCGCCGTCCAATTTCTCTTTCACCCATTCGGCAATCGTAACGCTCGGCTGGAGCATCACCCGCGATCTGGGAAATATGTTTTTAATCGTGATCCTTCTGGTAATCGCTTTTTCGACGGTTTTAAGAATCTCTTCTTACGGCATCAAACAGCTTTGGTGGAAAGTTTTGGTGGCGGCGCTTTTGGTTAATTTCAGCTTGGTTATCGCCGGCTTTATTTTGGATTTCACGCAGGTTCTGACAACGTTTTTTATAAAACAAGCGATAGGCAACGGCACCGCTTCAATAACCGTCCGGCTAGTGAATGATATGAAGATAACCAATTTTTACCAGCCGTCTTCGTCAGCGGGACTTCCGGGTTTCTGGGATTTTGGAGCCAGCTCTTTAGCCGCGGTTACCGGAATTTTTCTGACGATCGGCGGACTTGTGGTAACGGTTTTCACTTTCGGCGCAGCGGCGATATTTCTGGTAGTAAGAATTATATGGATTTGGATTCTTCTGATTTTCGCACCCATTGTCTGGATGCTCTGGATTCTGCCGGCCACAAGAAGCCAGTTCAGCAAATGGTGGAACCGATTTATCCAGTGGTCCTTTTTCGCGCCGATATACGCTTTTATGCTTTATCTTTCGCTTTCGATTTTCGACGCGAGCGGCAAGCTTAGCAATACGGTGTTTTGGGGAATATTTCCAGCCGGCTGGAACGCGGCGGCGGGCGGCCTGACGCAGGCGACGGTGCCATCGGCGATTTTCCAATGGCTTGTTCTTATCGGGCTTATGTTCGCTTCTTTGATCGTGGCTCAAAAATTCGGAGTCGAGGGAGCGGCGGGCGCAACAAAGATGCTGAAGGGATGGGGAACCAAGGCGACAAATTGGACGGGAGCGCAATTGCGGCGGCAGGCGCTCGGCATCGGCGCGCGAGCCGCGGGGCCCGAAACCGCGGCTCGCGCCGGGTCGATAGTCCGCGCCGCCCAAAAAATCGCGGGATATAAAATTCCGGGAAGTAAATTACTCGCCAATCAATTATTTAACCTGCAGGCGAGCGAAGCGAAAACGGTTGAAGCGGCTCAAAAACAATTCGCCGGCTGGACGTCAAACGGCATCGAACAATATTTGAAGCGGTCGCCCGGCAGGATCTCTAACGCGCTTTTCAGAAATCAACAGGTGGGCGCGGCTCTGGCGCTTAAAGAAAAGGGAGATTTGGAGAATCTCGGCGAAGGCAGAATCAAGGAATTGGCCGCGACCGCTTCGCAAATGTATTCCAAAAAAGAATTGAAGGAAATCTTAAAAGTCGCGCCTCACTTAGCGCCGGAATTTAACGAAAATATTAAAAAAATCGTCGCGTCCGCCGATAAACCGGACGATATGCTGATAAATTCCCTTAGAGATATAAAAGTTGTGGCCGAATTAAATCCTCAACAGCTTCAAACGATTGTCCAGAAAGCGGGTTCCGAAAAAATCGACGCGCTGAAAAACACAATCGACAATCGATATAACACGCTTATGAATGAAAAAGGAGGCGCCGACGCCTTGAATAAAGAAACAAGAGAAATGATCAAACAAAAGGTTATGGGCGAAAATCTCGGGCCCGGCGAACGCGCGCCGAGCAGGGAGACGCGTAATCAGGCGCTTAGAGAACTCGCCGAACAAATGAGGGGAGGACCTTTCGAAGATGCGGAAAAAATCATCAGAGCCAAATTCGTTACAAGAGCTCCGGCTTGGCAGACATAATTTTGACAAAAATAATGGCGACAAGAGAAGAAAAAATACAATTGGCGGAAAAACTGCCTCAAAATCTGCGGGATTTGTTTTATTCGGAAGATACCGGAGCGTTTTTGTCGTATATTGGCAAAAAATATAATCTTTCCGACGAAAAAATCGGACAAATTTCGGAATTGGTCGGCGATGTTATTTTGGGTATTTTACAGGCTCCATCCTTACAGCAGAAGATTGAGCCGGAAATAATTTCCGATCATCAAACCGCGGCAAATTTTGTGCAGGAATTAAATAGCGAATTTCTGTTGCCGGCTTTACAAGCCACGGTTGAAACGAAACCGGCGCAAAAAACAACTCCGGCGCCGTTTGCCGCGCCAGCGGAAAATATGCCCGCGCCGATGCCGGCCGCATTAAAAACGCCGGCGATGACCGCGCCCGAAACAATGCCGATAGCGAAATCGACGGATAAATACCGCGAGCCGGTCGGGTCAGCGATCGAGCCGGAAATAATTGATTTGAGAAAAACGTTGGCGCCAAAGCCGGCAACGATTCCTGCGCCTTCATCCACACCGGCGCCGATGGCCGTGCCGATTACTAAACCGACAATGCCTGTGCCGGCCGCTCCCAAACCGGCGGCACCGATGGCGGTTGAGCCGAAAATATCAGCCGCGGCCACACCCAAACCGGTTGCGCCTGCGCCGACAAGACAGGTGATGCCGCACCCGCCGGCGCAAAATTTTCCGGCTCCGGCGGCAATGCCAAAACCGGTAATGCCGCCGGCAGTTGCCGCGCCGAAGCCGGCGCCGTTTCAATCAATTACCAAACCGGCCGCATCCGCGCCTTTCGCGCAACCGAGCGGCGCGCCAGCGCCAAAACCGGCAATGCCTATAACGCCCGAACTGCCGCTTATCGAAGCCGAACCGCATAAAATGCCGGCGCAACCGACTATGGCGGCGCCGACAGCCATACCCGCCGTTCCGGCGCCCGAAGTTCCCATTCTCGAGCCGATGGCGGCGAAGCCGCCTGCGGCGGCTTCGCCGCTTGGATCGCCGATCGCGTTCCGGCCCGCAGAAGCCGCATCTCAACCTGTTGCAAATCCACCGACGGAAGTTTTCGCGCCTAAACCGGCAACTGTTCCGCCTCGCGAAGATAAATACCGCGAGGCGGTTGAAATAAAAGAATTCAAGCCCAATCCGGCTCCCGCGCCGATTTCCGGACGCGATTTTTCCGAATCGCCGCGGCCGCAATATATAATGACGCCCTCGGGAATGCCGCCGGCGCCAAATGCGGCTCCCCGAAATGTTCTCGACTTAAGACGGGATAAAGGAGAATTCTGAAATGCAATACCAGGTTCCGCAATTCATCGAAACCGAAGACCGCATCATCGGGCCGCTGACGCTCAAACAATTTCTTTATCTGGCTTTTGCCGCCGCCGTTCTTTTTGTTTTTTGGTTTATTTTCAACATTTATATATGGATACTCGTCGCCATCCCCGTTTCGGCGGCGGCGGCGGCGTTTGCGTTCGTTAAAATCAACGACCGGCCTTTCGCTTATTATTTTCTGGCTTTCGTCAGATATTTCACCATTCCGAAACTTTATATTTTTTCGAGTGCGCCGATCACGCCGCCCGAACTTGGCGAAACCGCGGCAACGGAAATTCCGGAAATTAAAAAAGAAGCCGCGCCGCCGGCCGGCGGCGCGGCAACCGGTATGTTTCCCGCGACTGAACCGGAAGAAAAAATCACTTATTCAAAATTAAAAGAACTCGCGTTAAAATTAGACGCGGGAAAATAATTTCCCGGCGGATTTAATCAAATTATGGCTGATGAAAAAACAAAAGGACCCGCTTCGCAGGCATTTCTCGATATAGAAAAAATCGAAGACGGTGTCGTGGTTTTGAAAAACGGCGGTCTTCGATCGGTTTTGATGTGCTCTTCGCGGAATCTCGAACTCGAATCGACCGACAGTCAAAACGCCATCATCAGCGCTTACGCCGATTTTTTGAATTCTTTCGACTGGCCTTTGCAAATCGTCGTGCATTCGAGAAGACTCGATATCAAACCTTATTTGGCGGAGCTTGAAGAGCGATTGAAAGTCCAACAGAACGAGCTGTTGAAAATCCAGACATCGGAATACATTGATTTTATAAAAAATTTCGTTTCGCTTTCCGATATTATGGTGAAAAGATTTTATTCCGTCGTGCCGTTCGATCCCATCGAGTCGACCGCGGAAAACCCGATCGAAAAACTCGGCTCGCTGATCAAGCTCGGCGCGCCCAAAAAAGAAGAACTGACGGAAGAAAAATTCAAGGAATACAAAACCCAGCTTTTACAGAGAACCGACCATATGACGCTGGCGCTCGCGCACGTCGGCGTCAAGGCCGAACCGCTTGACACCGAAGCGCTGCTCGAATTGTTTTACAACCTCTATAACCCCGAAGAATATGGAACTAAAATTTTTCAACAGCAATAAAAACGGATCGGCGGCGGCGCCGAGCGCCGCCGCCGATCTCCGAGACATCCTCGCTCCGGCGGCTTTGGAAATCGCGCCGTCTTTTCTGCGCCTCAACAAAAAACTGGCGCGGACTTTTTTCGTCTTGAATTATCCGAGATTTTTAAGCACCAATTGGTTTTCCGACGTCATAAATCTCGATAAGACTATGGATATCAGTTTTTTCATTTACCCGATCGACACCGGCACGGCGCTTAAAAATTTAAGAAAAAAAGTGGCGCAAGTCGCTTCGGAAATCAGTATGCGCGAAGAAAAGGGGATGGTGCGCGATCCGATGCTTGAAACCGCTTATCAAGATCTCGAAGATTTGCGCGACAAGCTTCAGCAGGCGAGAGAAAAGTTTTTCAAGTTCGGCCTCTATATCACGGTTTACGGCAATACGCCGGAAGAGTTGAATAAAATCGAAACGGCCCTACGATCGATTCTCGACGCTAAAATGGTTTACAGCAAATCGGCGATTTACCAGCAGGACAAAGGATTCAAATCGACACTGCCGCTTCTTACCGACAATCTCGACATCGAAACGGCGATGAATTCCAGTCCGATCGCCGCCACTTTTCCTTTCGTCTCTTCCGATCTCACTTCCGACAGCGGTATTTTATACGGCATCAACCGGCATAATAATTCGCTGATTCTTTTCGACAGATTTTCGCTTGAAAATGCCAACACCGTCATTTTCGGCAAATCCGGCGGCGGCAAATCTTACGCTTCAAAACTGGAAATCCTGCGTTCGATGATGTTCGGAACCGACGTTATCGTTATCGATCCGGAAAATGAATATCAATATCTCGCCGAAACGGTCGGCGGCGCGTTTTTTAAAATTTCTTTGAGTTCCGAAAATCATTTAAACCCTTTCGATCTGCCGATTCCGCTCGAAGGCGAAAACCCGGCCGACATATTGAGATCCGGAATTATAAATCTCGTTGGGCTTATAAGAATAATGCTCGGCGGCCTGACGCCGGAAGAAGATTCGATTGTCGACAACGCCATCACTCAAACCTACGCCAGCCGCGACATCACTCCGAATTCCGATTTTTCGAAAGTCACGATGCCGACGATGTCGGACTTGAAAACCGTTTTGGACAGCATGACCGGCGCCGAATCGCTGTCGCGGCGTCTTGAAAAATACGTTACCGGCTCTTACGCCGGCTTTCTCAACAATCCGACGAATCTCGAAATAAAAAACCGGTTGGTGGTTTTCAGCATCCGCGATATGGAAGAGGAACTGCGGCCGGTGGCGATGTATATGATTCTGCACTTCGTCTGGAATCTGGTTCGCGCGGAACTTAAAAAAAGAATTCTGGTCGTCGACGAGGCGTGGTGGCTGATGAAACACGAAGACGGGGCGTCTTTTATGTTCGGCATCGCCAAACGGGCGCGGAAATATTTTTTGGGCGTAACGACAATAACCCAGGATGTCAGCGACTTTTTGGGAAGCCCGTACGGCAAGCCGATTCTCACCAACTCGTCGCTCCAATTTTTATTCAAGCAATCGCCGGCGAATATCGATATCATCCAAAAAACGTTCAATCTGACCGATTCGGAAAAATTTCTTCTGCTCGAATCGGAAGTGGGCGAAGGGCTGTTTTTCGCCGGTTCCAAGCACGTGGCGATAAAAGTCATCGCGTCTTATACCGAAGATCAGATAATCACTTCCGATCCCGCCCAGCTGCTGCAAATCGAACAGGCGAAAAAAGAACAGGAGCGCGCCGAGACACTCGCCCCCTGATATGGTAAAATAAATTGCGGTTCGCGGTCGGAAAAATAAAGTTTTATTCCAATCGCTTTACTTATTAAAGAATTAAAAATGGCGATAGCGGAAAATTTGGAAAACAAAAAAGCGGCTTATAAAGAAAAGCTGAATCAAAAATCCAAAGAAGCCGACAAAGAAGGCGGCGCAAAAATCGATTTCGGCGAATGGCTGCTGCTTTTTTTGGGCGCCGGCTATATCGATCTGTTGTTTCTGCTTTTGGCGATCGTCGCGCTGATTCCGGCCCTTGGTCTGGCGATTTACGCCATCGCCGATCCCATTTTGGATATCGCCGCCACGGCAATTTTCTGGTTTTACATTCAACATAAAGGACTCGGCAAATATTGGTGGCTGGCTTTCGGGGGGGGATTGGCCAATTTGATTCCCGTCGTCAACTGGATCGGCTGGCTGATGTCGGTTTCATTCCTTTATTTATTGGTAAAAGCGGAAAAAATTCCGCTGGCCGGCGAAGCGATAGAAAAAGCCGCCGAAGCCGGATCGGCGCAAAAATAAATTTTTTAATTCCGTTAAAAATCGGCAGAGATGAAAAAAAATATTTTAAAAATCACGAAGTGGCTGGCGGCGGCGGGTTTTGTTTTGGCCGCCCTGCCCGCCGGCGGGCAGGCCTTGCCGTCCGGCCTGCCGAGTCTGAATATGACTCCTACTCTGTCGCTGACGGCTATGCCTCAGACGCCGACACCGCAATCGGTGGTAACGATAACGGCCGCCCTTTCCGGCGCGACCAATCTCGACAATGCCGACTATACCTGGTCGGTAAACGGCGTCGAGCAAGCGAAATCCTCGGGACAAAATCAAAACGTTTTCGCGTTTCAGGTCGGCAATCTGGGTGCGGTTTACAAAATCGGCGTCAGCGCGATGACGCAGTCGGGCAATCGGCTGTCCGACTTCATTGCTTTAACCGTCGGCGATTTCGATTTGACCTGGAACGCCGATTCGCAGGCGCCCGCTTCATATCGGGGCAAAATTCTGCCGACTCGAAATTCAAGCGTTATTATCTCCGCGTTTCCGCGCATATACGCTCCGGGCACCAAAAACTTGATTGCCGGCGGCGACTTAACTTACAACTGGAACATCGATGACAAATTCATTGCCGACAAATCGGGCGCGGGCAAATCCTCGATAAGCGTTAAAATCGACGCCGCGGCCGGCGGCGACAAATCGGTGCGGCTTGAAATAAAAACCGCCGACAATTCGGTTTCGGCGATCAAAAATATTTCCATTCCGGTCGCGCGGCCGCAAACATTTATTTATTTCCGCGACCCCGAAACTAATTTTCCTTACGGAAGCGCGCTCAAAAATCTTCGCGTTCAGCCGCAGCCGTTTGATTTCATCGCCCGAAATTATTTTTTCAACGCATTCGATAAAAATTTAAAATGGCAATGGTCCGTCAATGGGAATGAGGTTGGCGGCGGCAATAACCCCTGGCTGGCCTCGATAGATTTATCGAGTTTCGGACGCTATTTTGCCGTCCAAATACAGGCGACGGTTCAAAATCCGGCAAATGCGGACGAATCGACGCAATCGACGCTTAATATCCAACTGCAATGACGGCGACAATCCGCAAAAATTTAAAATTTAAAATTTTACCGGCGCTGGCCGCGGCGGCGCTTCTGGCGGCGGCGATTGGCGCGTTTGCCGCGCCCGCCGGCGCTCAGGTTCAGCTGGAAACCGGCTTGCTTAATCCGCAGACGGGGCAGGTTATTACCCAGTTGCCGGCCGGGCAGGAGCTGCCGTCATATATCAATTATCTTTTTATCTTCGGGCTGGCGCTGATCACTTTTCTGGCGTTCGGCTTTATGATTATCGGCGGCGTCCAGTATATTCTCGCCGCCGGCAATATCGCCAAAGTCGAAGACGCCAAAGACACCATCAAACAAGCTCTACTCGGGCTCGGTTTGCTTTTGGTTTCGTATCTTTTGCTAAGAACCATCAACCCCGATCTGGTCAATCTGCAAAATCCGAGCGGCTTGCTGAAATTGCCGCAAATAGTCGGGACCGGCGGCAATGTTTCAACCGTTTCTAACGCAATCGCCGGCCAGCCGTGCGGCGCCGTAGATTTAGATAAAAAGTCGGCAGATGGGCAACTTATGTGCTATGAAGGCAAGTGGCACAAACTACCCCCGTCAAACAATTATACCGCCGCCAATGCCGCCGCCGGTAAACCATGCGGGAATCAAGGCGAGCGGGCGACCAACGATACAACGCTTTACTGCCAAAACGGTTATTGGGGGCACATTTATTAAAATATGTCTAAAAAAACATTTTTCATAATCGCAATATCCGCCGCCGTTCTGATCATCGTCGGAGGATTGATTTGGTATTTCTTTTTCAGGGCGGCGGCGCCCGCGGCGCCGCCGCAAGGCGCCGGTTTCAACGCGCCGGGCGGAGCAGGCGCGCAGTTGTGGCAACCCGTAAGCGACAAGCCCGTGATTTCGGCGCGCTTTTCCGGCGGCAACGCGATTTCATTTTACGATTTCGCCGGCCGGTTTTATCAGTCTAACGGCGGCGCGCCGGCGCAAACCGATCAACCGGTTTTGGAAAATCCGGCGCGGATCATTTGGTCGAAAGACGGCAATAAAAATATCGCCGAAACCGGTTCGGATCAATCCAATATTCTTTTCACTTCAAACGACCTGGCGGCAAAAAAATCGATACCGCTTAAATCCGGCGTCAAATCCGCCGCTTTTTCGCCGGACGGCTCGAAAATCGTTTTTTACGTTTCAAACGGCGCGGCGAACGCGCTTTACATCGCTAATTCCGACGGAAAAAATCAAAGAGCGATCGTTCCGGATCTGAAAATCCGCGATATCGACGCGTATTGGCCCCAAAAAAATCTGATAAGTATGGTTTCAAAGCCGAGCGGATCGGTTTTGGGAAACGCATGGGTTTTAAACACCCTGACGCTCGGCATAACAAAATTGGTCGGCGATATGCGCGGCCTCGATATACTTTGGTCGCCCGACGGAAGCAAATTCGTTTATTCGCATATGGATCAAACCGGCCAAAACCCGACGCTTTCGGTTTATGACTATAAAACCGGCGCGTCAAAAGATATAACCGGCGTTTCAACGCTGGCCGACAAATGCGCCTGGACAGGCGACTCCGCCGATATTTATTGCGGCGTGCCAAAAAGCTGGCCGCCGGAAGCGCTGACTTTGCCCGACGATTACTACAAAAACACCTTTTTAACTTCCGACGATTTATGGCTGATCAATCCCGCGACCGGCGAAAAAAATCTGGTTTATAAAGAAATAGACGATATTTCCGATATCGATGTAAACGCGGCGGGCGACAGTCTGATATTCCTGTCGCGGGAAAGCGGACTGCTTTACCAGCTGAATTTGAAATAAAATTCCTTCGCCTATCCGCCGGGGATTTTTACGCCGAGATTGTCGGCAGCCGCCGCGCGCCGGCGTTGAAACTGCGCCGCAAAGCATTAAAATGCTCACTCGATAAACTTTACCACGACGCGCCGCCGCAATCCTTCACCGGAACTTTCCGTTTTTATATCCGGACAAGAAGCCAACTCGGTATGGATAACTCTTCTTTCATAAGCCGGCATCGCCTCCAGCGCCACCGGCTGTTTGTAAAAACGGGCGCGGCGGGCGGCTTTTTTCGCAAGCTCTCTAAGCGATTCGTCTCGGGAATCGCGATAATTATTTACGTCAAGCCGAATCGGCGGCGATGCGGGAATTTGTTTTTTAACGATAATTCGAAGCAGTGTTTCCAAAGCGGCGATGCCGGCGCCGTTTTCTCCTATAAAATATCTCGCCTCATTCGAACAAACGGAGATATCAACCCCGCCTTGCGGAACGGTCTCGATTGATTTTATCTCGAAGCCGCCGATTCGGCTTTTTAAAAAGAAACCGGCGGCGATTTCTTTAATTTGTTCCAGCTGTTCTCCGTTCATTTTCTTTTATAAATTTTTTCTCGGCCAGATACTGCTGAATAATAGTCATAATCGTGACAACCGTCCAGTAAAGCGGCAGGGCGGCCAGCAAACTCCAAAAAATCACCACGCTGAAAATCGGCATAAAGTAAAGCATCTGCTTGGACATTATCCGCGAGAAATCCGGCGCGGCGGATTTTTTTTCCTCTTTCGGTATGATCATTTTCGCCTGGAAATACTGTAAAATACCCGACAGTAAAGCCAAAATTCCGCTCCGGGCCGACAAATCGACGGCTCCAAGTAAAAACGGATGAATGCCCGGCGGCATCGCGACAAAATGATACAGCGCGCCGAAATCAAGATTGGCGCTACGCATAAAAACCCGCCAAAGAGCGATAATCACCGGAATTTGGATAATCACCGGCAAAAGACCGCCGAGCGGACTTATTTCGTTTGCGGTGTAAAGCGCCATCAGCGCTTTGGCTTGCGCTTCCCGATCTTTATATTTTTTCTTTATTTCCGCGATATCGGGCTGGATTCTGGCAAGCGCCTTTTGATTTTTCAATCCCTTGGCGGTAAGCGGCCAGAGAATAAGGCGAATGATAACCGTTAAAACAATAATCGCGATTCCCAAGTCTCGGCCGGGAATAATGTCATACAAAAAAATCAAACCGTTTAAAATCGGCCGGTAAAATATTTCATTGAACAGATATGATATCATTTTTTATTAAAATAGTTTTTAAGTCGGCAACGATCGCCCGATAAGCGGATTTTTTTACAACCCCTTTTGGCCAGACCACGATGTCAAAACCGCCCGCATTTTTCAATAGTCCGGCGGCGGCCGCCCTCAACCGCCTTTTAATCAAATTCCTCTCGGCGGCTTTGGCGGCGAATTTTTTACTCACAATAAACCCGAATCGCGGCTCCCGAAGATTGTTTTTAAAAAATTTAATCCTAATAAGGTAGCCGTCGGAAATTTTGCCCTTGCCGAAAACTTTTTTGAAATCGGCGCCGTTTTTCAGGCGATTCGCCGCGGACAACATAGAAATCAAACGCTGAGCCGCCGCCGCATTTTTCGGCGGCGGTTTTTTACAACCTTTCTGCCGCCGACGCTTCGTTTTCTTTTTAAAAAGCCGTGCTTTTTCAGCCGCCGGCGTTTTTTTGGCTTGAATGTTTTACTCATTTTAAAAATATTTTAACATAAACATAAATATTGCGTCAAACATTTTTAATAATTTATAATTTTCAACAAATAATCCACAAGTTATCAACCTTTTTGCGCCCAAACGGAATCTAAAAATATTTTCGACGGTGATATACTGACAATTAAATAACTTTTAAATCCAAAATATGGAAACGGAACTGAACGAGCTTTGGAAATCCGCTTTGGGAGAAATAGAGCTTCAAATTTCAAAAGCGAATTTCAAAACCTGGATGCAAAATACGGCGATTGCCGAAAAAAAGGGTGGCGTCGTTACGGTGGCCGTGCCGAACAGTTTCGCGAAAGAGTGGCTTGAAAACAAATACCATAAATTTATTTTAAGATCCTTAAGAAATCTCGATTCCGGAATTAAAGACATAAACTACAAAGTTCAGCAAAACCGCGTTTCCGACAAAGACGAAAGAACCAGGGTTAAAAAAGAAAGCGACAAGGCGCAAATGGGATTCCAAGAATTAAATGCCGACGCGATAACCGGTTTAAACCCGCGATACAACTTTGAAAATTTCATCGTCGGATCGTCAAACGAGCTGGCTCACGCGGCGGCGCTGGCGGTCAGTGAGAATCTCGGCAAAAGATACAATCCGCTCTTTATCTACGGCGGGGTGGGGCTCGGGAAAACCCATTTAATCCAAGCCATAGGCAACCGGATAATAAAAAACAATCCTGCCAAAAAAATAAAATACGTGACTTCGGAAAAATTCACTTCCGAAGTGGTTTCGGCGATGAGATCCGGCTCCATCAGACCAAACGACATCGATGAATTTAAAAAGCGGTGGCGCGAGCTTGATCTCCTTATAATAGATGATGTTCAGTTTTTGGCCGGAAAAGAAAAGACGCAGGATGAATTTTTTCATACCTTTAATGCGCTTTATAATGCCGGTAAACAGGTAATTTTGTCTTCCGATCGACCGCCAAAATCAATTCAAACCCTTGAAGAGCGGCTTCGTTCGCGCTTCGAAGGCGGAATGATCGCCGATATTTCCCACCCCGATCTTGAAACCAGAATCGCGATATTAAAATCCAAGTCCGGAGAACATAATCTGGCGCTTTCCGACGATGTTTGTGAATATATAGCGCAAAACGTCAGAAAAAACATCCGCGAGCTGGAAGGCGCTTTAAATCGGCTGATAGCGGCGAATGACCGAACGGATAAAAAAGAACTTACGGTGGGTGAAGTAAAAAAAGCTCTTAATTCGCTTTTAAGCGCGCCAAAAAAAAGCACGAGTTTTAAAAATATCATCAAGGCGGTAGCGGAATTTTACGATATAAGCGAAAAAGATCTTTTAGACCGATCGAGAAAAAAAGAAGTGGTCAAACCGCGGCAGATAACGATGTATTTATTGAGAGAAGAATTAAAAAGCTCTTTTCCTTTTATAGGCGAAAAAACCGGCGGCCGCGATCACACCACGGTAATGCACGCTTGTGAAAAAATAAAAAAAGAACTAAATTCCGATCCGGGACTGACCGACGAAATCAACTCGATAAAGGAAAAATTATATCTTATTTGACTGTGGAAAACATTCGGATATACCTGTATATTACCTATTGTTAAAATGTTTATAAAAACAATGAATTCCGAAAACTAAAAATCAACCCGTAAAAAATCAATAATTTATAAACAAATTTATCAACATCTTAATATGAAAAATAATCGCTTAAACAACCCGATATAAAAACTTATTAACAGATTTTTCCGGCACTAATAATAAATTGTATTTAGAAATAATAAAATAAATAATAAATAAATGCAGGTAATATGCTTAAAAGAAAATTTAAAATCGGCGGTTGACGGCGCGTTAAGAATTGTAAAACACAATTCTTCATTACCGATTTTAAACAACCTCCTCATCGAAGCCGAAAAGGGAAGATTGAAAATTTCTTCTACCGATTTGGAAATGGGTTTTGTTTCCCGTACGCCTTCACAAGTGGTTAAGGAAGGTAAAATCGCCGTTCCGGCGCAGGTATTCGGCCAGTTTATCAATAATTTACCCAATCAAAACATAGATTTCGAGGTAAAAAATCAAAAGCTTTTTTTAAAGTGCGGCGAAATCGGCGCGACGCTGAATGGATTAAATCCGGAAGATTTTCCGATTATTCCCAAAGTAAAAAAAGATTATGCTTTAATTATAAACTCCGAAACATTAAAAAACGCCGTCGGGAGCGTTGTGAATTCCTCGGCTGTTAGCGGCGCGCGGCCGGAAATATCAAGTGTTTATATGGCTATCGAGCCGGACCGGATAAAATTCGTGGCCACCGACAGCTTCCGGCTGGCGCATAAAATTATTTTTTTGGAATCGGAAGAAATGCAAGATAAAATAAAAATAAATTATTCAACGTCCAGAAATATAATTATTCCTTTGAGAACGGCGGCGGAAATTTTGCGAATCGCCGGCGAAAAAAATTCCGATATTTCCATAAGCGTCGATCAAAATCAGATTTTATTCGATACCGGCGACGCTTCTTTGGTTTCACGCCTTGTCGAGGGTGTTTATCCGGATTATGAAGCGATTATTCCCAAATCTTTCGAAACGAATTGTTATGTTTCGAAATCG
>JAJYIB010000015.1 GCA_021790275.1 bacterium | reverse complement strand
CGGAAAGCGAGGTTTTAAGCTATTTTTTGACAACGGGCCATGAGCGACCAGGACCCATACCCTCTCTGGAAATCGAACTAATAAACAAATTATTTATAATATAAATAGAATATGTATATATTAAGTTTAGTATTAAATCTCTCAGGGACCGCTCTTCTGGCAATTCCATTAATTAGAAGTAAAAGAGATTTAGATGATGATCTGGTTATTCTTAAAAATGGATCTCCTAAGTTAGGAGAAGATGAGCATAAATATTATACTACGGTGGGCTTTTGAAAAGACAGAAAAATGGGATTGATTGGTTTGGGATTACTTTTCTTGGGATTTCTCATTCAATTTATACTTGCCTTACAATAGATAAAAGCAATTTAAAACATATGTCAGAACTTCAAAATATAATTGAAAATCTTAAAAAGAAAGAGCAGGTTGATGCCTTATTTTTAACTGGGTCTCGAGGTAATACAATGAAACCATATAGCGATATAGACCTTGTAATTATCCTGAAAGAAAATACTGCACAAATAGCATCAATCTATACGTGGATAGCTAATACCTTTGCGGGTGTTTTCTTTTTTGATCATAATGATTTAAATGAAATAGAAAACGCGCTCTGGTTACCATCCAATAAACTAATTGGAAATTTATTCTCATGGTTAAAAGATGGAGATATTCAATTTGATAAATCAGGAAAACTGACGAAATTACAAACTAAAAAAAAAGAATTAAAAATAGATAAGGCGGAAAAAGAATATTCTTGGTGGCATATAAATTATAATTTTGAAGCCAACACAAGATATTTTGAATCAAATGACGCTTTATACCATGAAGCTCTTGAAATTAGATGATTATATAGTATGCCACAAGTAATTTGTGGATATTTAGTGTTTAGAGATATTCCATGGCGCGGCGAAAAGAATGCAATTAAATATTTAAAAAAAGAAGCTTCAGAATTTTATGATTTGTTTGTTAAGTATTATAAAAGTTCAAAATTGGAAGATAAATTTAGATATTACAGTCAGATGGTTGAGCATGTTTTTATTTCAGAGTATTCTTTATGGTCAAAAGAAAAAGCTTATCCTAAACCCAAAAATCGTATCGCAAGATTAGACGAGCCAGAACTATTAAAATACTGGGAAAGTTTAATTTCTTAATGACCCACTACTAACAATGAATCCTAACTTATTACAAAAATTAAAGGACTGGCGAAGGAGAACGGCTAATTCGGAAGGAACTGAGCCATTTCGCGTTTTCGCAAATAAGGTTTTAGAGAATATCGCTGAATTAAAACCGAAAACAAAAGAAGAACTAATGGCTATAAAAGGAATTCGAGATAGAAAGTATGCGAGATATGGAGAAGAAATTTTGACTTTAATCAATGGCGATGACGATGCCAAATCTTTCACCAATTTATCAGATGATCAAGCTAATAAACCGCTTTCAGTTAGCGCGTATCTTAATTTTCTAAATCAGCAAATACGTAAATATCGTGCCAGAATCCAAGGAGAAATAAGCAGCGTAAAAGTGAAAGACAATGTCGTTTATTTTTCGCTTAAAGATTCCGAAGACGAGGGCGTTATCAATTGCTTAATTTGGAAAAGAGATTATGAATTAAGCGGAATTGATTTGGAAATTGGTATGGAAGTTATTATTGAGGGATTCCCGGATGTATACAAACCGAGTGGCAGTTTAGCATTTAAGACCTCATTGATTGAATTGGTGGGAGAAGGCGCTCTTAAAAAAGCCTACGATCAACTGAAAAAGCAACTTGATGCCGAAGGATTGTTTTTAGAAGAGCGAAAAAAGGAAATTCCTGATTTTCCCCAAAAAATCGGACTTATTACTTCCGAAACCGGCGCGGTTATACACGATTTTCAAATCAACTTGGGTCGGTATGGTTTTAATATTAAGTTCATGGATTCAAGAGTAGAAGGCCAGCTGGCAATCCGGGATTTAATATCTGCTATTGATTATTTTTCCGATAAAGATATAGATGTTTTGGTTATTATTCGAGGCGGCGGTAGTCTTGAAAGTTTGCAGGCATTTAATAACGAAACATTAGTTAGAAGAATAGCTAATTTCAATAAGCCAGTTATTTGCGGGATTGGACACGAAAAAGATGTGCCATTAGCATCTTTGGCCGCAGATAAGATGACATCAACTCCAACAGCTGTAACTCATGTATTAAATGCGTCGTGGCAAAAAGCAATTCACGAATTAAAGTTTAATAAAGAAAAAATGTTCAGCGTTTTCAGTGATATTTTACTTAATAATAGAGAAGTAGTTGATAATTATTTTAAAACCATTGAAATAAATTTTGAATCAATTTTTGAAAAATTCGATCAAGCGGAAGAATCCTTAAAACAATCGATAATTTCTCTCGGATTTAGAATAGTCGAATTGGGGAAAAAACTTGCCGAATATCCAACTATCTTTTTGACTAACATAAATCGCGGCATTTCTCAGGCGAAACAAAAAATTTCATCTCTTGAAAACCTTTTGCTAGCGCATAATCCGGAAAGGCAGTTAAAACTGGGATATAGTATTGTTAGTTCGGGCGGGGCTATAATAAAAAGTGTTAATCAGATAAAGATTAACCAGTCGGTAGAAGTTGTAGTAGCCAACGGATCATTTGAATCCGAAGTTAAAAAGATAAATAAAAAATAAAAATATGGCCGATAAAAAATTTAATTTAAAAGCATCTCTTCATAAGCTAAACGACATAGTAACCTGGTTCGAAAATCAAGAGGAAATTGATGTTGAGGCCGGTCTAGAGAAAGTAAAAGAAGGGGCTGAATTGGTTAAAGATTGTAAAACACGATTAGCTGAGGTCCAGAACGAATTTGAGACGATTCGCAAGGAAGTGAAGAAAAGTGATGAAGTGGAGGTAGAAGACGATGAAGAGAGCGTAGAAGATATGCCTTTCTAGGGCCACAATAGACACTTATTGGTTTCTTTTTATACTTTCTATCGTGTCTATTAAGACGTGACCGAGATGCCTCAATCTATTATAATGAAATAGGTCTAGAAAAGCCCTCAACGGTCTCATTGTGAGCGGTCCAGACCGATTCACACAGCTATGAAAATAACCGCTTAAGTAAGCGGTTATTTTTTACACCCGCTGGGCAAACAATGGAATTGTTTGAGTAAAAAGATCCCCCGAGCGTAAGCTCGGGGGATTGTATTATCTCATTGCGCGATTTTGATTTTTGTAAAACTCAAAACGGGATTGGAGCGCGAGAATCGCGTTTGTTGGCCGTTTATAGTCCCTGATTATGAAAGCGTCGCAATGTCTGTCGACTATCGCTTTAGCCGTCCAGTCGCCGAAATCCCGCGCGGTCAGCGGCCTTGTTTCATAAAAACAAAGCGTTCCGCCGCCGCTCGCGGCGGCAAGCGATAAAAAACCGCCGTCCGTTGGCGCCATAACGCCGAAAGGCGTTTCTTCTTCCCGATCGGTTTTGAACTCTTTGAAAATTTTCGCGAGGATTTCAAAATCCATCTTTTTCTCCTTTTGCTCGGTTTTTTGCAAGGAACGGGCTTCCTACGAAATGATAATACCGCTTTTGTCGGAAATTGCAAATGCCTCCGCATTGCTTTTGCGAGGGCAAGCAATAAAAAGCCGTTTTTATTTTTCTTGACCGGAAAATAAAACGGCAATAAAATGGAGTAAATGGTTTTTTGAAAAATTATCAAATTTCGGAGGTGTTAAATGCCCACAGATCGTTTCGAAGAAGAATTGGACAAGATTATCGCGTCGGGCGCTCGATTATTGAGGCGCTTGGATACGGATGAAGTCGGCTATTTCACGGGCGCGCAGAAAGAAGGATTGGACTTGGTTTGTTATTTTTATGAGTCGCAATGTTCAACCGGGCCGATTCCGATTTATAAAAACATTATTTTTGAAGAACTGACGCCGGCACAGTTCAAAAAAATTTTGTTGTCCGGCGACGGTTTTTTCGCCGATTTTAATGTCAAATAAAAGGGGGCGCGATGGAAATCGAGAAAAGGGAGTATAGAATTCAGCAATTCTAAGAAATCGCTCCGGAAGTATTTTTAAACGCATTGATGGCGGAAAAGGGCTTCCGTCCGGAGCTTTAATGCATAACGGGCTTAACCGCCCGTTTTTGTTTGAATGAGATTTGTAAAATTTGTCGTAATCATAATATAATGACAATTATCAATTATAATATGAAATTTTCCATTCTGCCGAAGCCTTTGGACAGCGACGAAGAAGAGGATTAAATTATGTCCGCATTTTTAAATTTTGCGCCGCTTGTGGCGGCGGCGGCCATTGTCGACAGCGTTAATTTTTGCGCTTTTTCCGTTTTACTTTTGACAATCGGATTTTTGTTCAGCGCCGGCGATCTCGTTCGCGGATATTGAAAGTCGGCGGCTCTTATATTTTCGGCATTTTTTTTGTTTATGTTTTGATCGGGCTGGGAATCGCGCAGGCGCTGCAGTTTTTCGGCGCGCCGCATTTTATGGCGAAAGTCGGCGCGTCGATTCTTATAATTCTCGGCGGCATCAATTTGATAAACGAATTTTTTCCCGAATTTCCGATAAAATTGAAAATTCCCGCCGGCGCCCACAAAAAAATGGCGGTATTGATGGAAAAGGGATCGGCGCCGGCCGGATTTTTGCTGGGCGCATTGGTCGGGTTTTCGGAATTTCCGTGCACCGGTGGTCCGTATCTTATGATACTGGGCTATCTGCACGACCGCGGCGCGGTTTATCTGAAAGGCATTTTGTATCTTTTGCTTTATAATTTCATATTCGTCGTTCCTCTTATTGTCGCCTTGCTTCTGGCAAGCAACCGAACTCTGCTGGTTAAAATTCGGCATTGGCAGAAAAGCAAAACCGTCAGAATCCATTTTTGGAGCGGTTTGGCAATGGTTGTTTTGGGTGTTATAATTTTTTTGCTGTAATAATTTATGGAAAGCGACAAAAAATTCAAAGAGCTTATCGAAAAAATCGAAAAGATGAAAAAATCCGGCGAGGTGGATTTGTCGATGGAAGAAGATTTGAGCATCGCCGTGATGAACCTTGTTTCGCTCGAGGAGCATTTTTTCTTTACCGGCGCCAAAACCGGCAAATCGGAATACTTTGATTGGCTTTTGAAAGCGCGCGAAATCAGAAAATCGCTTTTGGAAAAACTTATCGGCAAGCACGAAGGCGAAACCTGGTGCGCTTCAAAACATCTTTTGGCCGCAACCATGCGCTTGATCGAAGTCGGCACCAAACTTTATTCCGACGGCAAAAAAGAAGAAGCGAAAGAAATTTTCGCCAAAGCCAAAGAATTGTATTCGGTTTTTTGGGGCTTGCGGCTGAAACTGCTGGATATGCCGGCAGTTGAGGAAATGGCGAAAAATGAAAAGGCGTGGACTTTGAACGATATTTTGGACAAGTTGGTGGATTGTTGCGACGAATAACAAAATGAAAAACCGGAAATTAAAATTCATCGCCGCCGTGATAATCGTTATAGCGATTGCCGCCGCTATTTTTTTGTTTTGGATTAAAAGCGCCGGCCGGAATGTCGCCAATCCCGCGCTGGATGCATTCGCGCAATGTCTATCGTCGAAAAAAATCACGATGTATGGCGCGGCCTGGTGTCCGCACTGCCAGAATCAGAAAAAACTATTCGGCGATTCTTTCAAATATATTCCTTATGTCGAATGTCCCGACAATCCGTCGGTTTGCCTTGCGAAAGGAGTTGAAGGATATCCGACCTGGATTTTTCCCGACGGTTCGAAATTAATCGGCGAACAGACGCTCGAAGACTTGTCGCAAAAAAACGGCTGTCCTTTGCCGGCCGGTTCGCGGTAATCTGTTGATAACATAAGCCGCGCGCGGCGTGGTATAATTGTTTATTAAAATTATTTTCAAACGATGCTTGATTACAACAAATTGCCGCCGGCGATGAAAAAAATCATCGGAGCCGTTGCGGTTTTGTTCGGTTTGTTTTTGATTTTCGCGGGGCTTAATCAGATAATTCTGGCCTGGAACAATTTTCGGAACGGGGGAATAACCATCGCTTCGCAGACGGCGAGTTTTGACGGCGAGGGAAAAGTGTCGGTCGCGCCCGATACGGCAAAAGTAGTCGCCGGTTTGGTTACCGAAGGCAAGGATTCGATTTCGGTTCAAACCGAAAATTCGGGGAAAATAAACAAAGTCGTGGATTATCTGAAAAAAGAGGGGATTGCGGGCGGGGATATCAAAACGAGCAATTACAACCTTTCGCCGAAATACGAATATACCAAAGGCCAATCGAAACTGGTCGGATATGTTTTGAACCAAAGCGTTGAAATTACGATACGGGATTTGACCCAAACCGGAAAAATTTTGGACGGCGTCGTAAATAACGGGGCCAATGAGATAAATTCGGTTTCGCTTTTCGTCGACAAGCCGGAGGATTTGAAAAACAAGGCGCGCGAAGCGGCGATAAAACAGGCAAAAGAAAAAGCGGCGGCGGCGGCCAAAGCGGCGGGATTCGGACTGGGGCGCATTGTCGGATTCAGTGAAAATACGGTCGGCCAGCCGCCGATATATTATCAATCGATGGTAAAAGGCGGCGGCGGTATTGCCGCTAGTGCGGCCGCGCCGCAAATACAGCCCGGCAGTCAGGAAATCACCATCGATATCGTATTAACGTATCTGATTAAATAAAACGCGGAAATAATAATTGAGAAGCCGCCGTCCCCGCGTTGCGGGGGCGGCGGCGTTGTTTCCCTATTTTCAAAAATTTTCGATTTCCAATATATCGCCTTCTATTATATTCCGCTTTGCCGCGGCGCCGGAATTGATTTCCAAAACATATTTGGCCGGCGTTTTCGATTCGTAAGACGGACAGGGATTTTCATTGCAGGGTTGCATGGTCGTCATTTCGTTCACGCGGCCGGTCGAAGAAATAAAAAGCAGGTCGAGAGGGATGAGCGTGTCTTTCATCCAGAAACTTCGCGGTTTCTCGTCGGGAAAAATGAAAAGCATTCCGGTGTCGGCCGGCAAAGATGTTCGGTTCATCAATCCTTTTGCCAATTGATCCGGCGTTTTGGCGAATTCGGCGCGTATTTTCATCGCCCCCGCTCCGGTGATTATCGTTATCGAATTTTCGTCGGCGACTTTTTGATATTCGGAATAAAAAACCATCGCCGAAAGCGCCAGAATCAAAAATCCCGCGATAAAATAAAAAGGCCTTTTAGAATCGAGCAGCATAATGTTTTTATTTTACCCCAAAATATGAAATAATTAAACAATGGAAGAAAACAAAAAAACCGTTTGGCTTTTTTCCGTCGGCTCTTTTTTGAACGATTTGGGATATTACGCGGTTTTCACCATCTGGCCGGTTTTCGTTACATCGGTAATCGGCGCGTCGGTGGCGTTTTTGGGATTTGTCGACGGTCTTGGCGACGCTTTCGTTTCGCTTTCGCAGGCCGTGTCCGGTCTTTTATCCGACAAAATCAAGAAAAGAAAAATTTTCATCTGGCTCGGATATTTTTTCGCTTTTATTTCAAGATTGATTTACGCTGTTTCGACCAAAAGCTGGCAGTTGATTCCCGGAAAAATTTTGGATCGGTCGGGAAAAATGCGCGACGCGCCTCGCGACGCCATTGTCGCCGATATAACGCCGCACCGGCAGCGCGCTTCGGCTTTCGGAACGTTGCGCGCCGCCGATCGCGCCGGCGCCGCTTCCGGACTTTTGATTTCGATTTTGTTGACCGGCTATCTGGCCTATCGGAAATTGTTTTTACTGGCCGCCGTTCCTTCGCTCGCCGGCGCTTTGATTATTTTATTATTCGTCAAAGAACGGGCGTCGCAAGACGGCCTGTCGCCGAAGTTGTCGTTTGAATTTTTCAGCCGCGATCTCAAAATTTTCACGGCGCTTTCTTTGATTTTCACCCTCGGTGCGTTTTCCGATTCTTTCTATATTCTGGCGGCTAACAAACTTGGCATCGCGTTGAAAATTATTCCGCTGTTTTATCTCATATATTTGTTTTTTTCGTCCGCGATGGCGATTCCCTTCGGCCGGCTGTCGGATAAAATCGGCCGCCGGCCGGTAATCGGTTTGGCATTCGTCCTGTTCGCCGCGGTCAATTTTATTTTCGTATTTTTCAATTCTTTCTGGATGATTTTTCTGGCATTCGCGGTTTACGGTTTTCATACGGCGGCTTTTGAAGGCAACGTGAAGACGATTGTTACCGAATTCGCTCCGACTAATTTTCGGGCAAGCATCATCGGCGGCTTTCAAATGCTTACCGGCTTTGCCGCCTTGCCGGCATCTTTAATCGCCGGCGTGCTGTGGGATGCCATCGGCTTTCACGCGCCTTTCGCGCTGTCGTTTTTATTGACCGCAATCGCGATTTTAATTTTATTTTTCGTTCGCGAGCCGGATTTTAACGGTTGAATTTTTCATTGCGATTTTCTAAAGCCATAGATTCGCCGGCCAGTGAGCGACGGCCGATCGCATTTGATTTTTTTTAAAATTTAGTCCATCATTAAAAAACTATGGCGACTTTTTTGATGATTTTAATCGGTTTGGCCGCGGGCGTCGCGCTCGGCGGTTTTATTTTTTCCGGCTTGAAAAAATCGGAAAAAAATCCGGCCGAATCGCAGTCTTTCGTTCTGATTCAAAACCAGATCAACGAAATCGCGCGGACGCTCGACAAAAAACTCGGAGAATCTTCGCAGGCGATGCAGAGCCAGATCCAAACCCAGTTCAGCCAAAGCGCGAAAATCATCCGCGACGTCACCGACCGCCTGGCGCGGCTCGACAAAACCAACGAACAGGTGGTTAATTTCGCCGACCAGCTGAAAAATCTGCAGGATATCCTGAAAAATCCGAAACAGCGCGGAATTTTGGGCGAATATTATCTGGAAACGGTTTTAAAAAATGTTTTGCCGCCGGGAACGTTCGCTTTGCAATACGCTTTTAAAAACGGCGACATCGTCGACGCGGCGATATTCGTCAAAGATCGGATTATTCCCATCGATTCGAAATTCAGTTTGGAAAATTACAACCGTTTGCTCGAAGTCCGCGACGACGCCGAGCGCAAGCGGCTGGAAACCGCTTTCAGAAACGATCTCAAAGCCCGCATCGACGAAACTTCAAAATATATAAAGCCGGCGGAGGGCACGATGGATTTCGCGTTTATGTTTATTCCCGCCGAAGCGGTGTATTACGATCTGCTTATCAATAAAGTCGGATCGATAAACGCCAAAGATTTGGTGGAGTACGCCATCGTCGACAAAAAAGTGATTATAGTCTCGCCGACGTCTTTTTTCGCTTACCTTCAAACGGTTTTGCAAGGGCTGAAATCTCTGCAAATCGAGGAATCGGCGAAAGAAATTCGCCAACGGGTAGAAGAATTGGGGCGGCATCTGGCAAGCTACGAAACATATATGAAAAAATTGGGCGCGCATATGGACACCTCCGCCAATATGTACAATCAGGCGTACAAAGAATTGAAAAAAGTCGACAAAGACGTTTTGAAAATCACCGGCGAAGCCATCGGCATCGAACCGGCGACTATTGAAACCAGTATAAATGACGAAGACGAAATATGAACCGGATTGTTCTGGATATCGAAACCCAAAATCTGTTTTCCGATGTCGGCGGCAAGAATAATTTGTCGAAACTTTTGCTTTCCGTCGCCGGCGTTTATTCCTATCCCGAAAACAGTTATATGACTTTTACCGAAAAAGAAATTCCGGCTTTCGAAAATCTGCTTAAAAAAACCGATTTGATAATCGGATTCAATATCGATCACTTCGACATTCCGGTTTTGAAAAAATATATGTCTTTTGATTTGTCGAAAATAAAAACGCTCGACATAATGGTCGAATTCGCGAATCTGACCGGACATCGGATCAGTCTGGACGACTTGGCGAGAAACACTTTGGGGAAAGGGAAAAGCGGCAACGGGCTGGCGGCCGTCGATTATTTCCGGCAGGGGCGGATGGACGAACTCAAAAAATATTGCCTCGACGATGTAAAGATTACGAAAGATTTGTACGAGCATTGTTTGGAGCGCGGCGAATTGAAATTCACCGCCCGCGACGCCAACTTGCCGTACGTGAAAACTTTGAAAATCGATCTGGCGCAATATTCGGGAATCGAAACCAAAAGATTATGGACGCCTTCACTTTTTTAGACGAAATAATAAACGAGAGTTTCAAACGCGAGCCGTATGCCAAAAAAAGCTGGTGGGCGACGGATTTGAATTCGTGCCTGCGCGGCGCTTTTTACCGCCGCAAGGGATTGCCGCCGACTTCAATCATTCCGCCCGACCGGATGGGCATAATGGAAGTGGGCAAAATCGTCGAAAATTGGATCGTCGATAAAGTAAAACAATCCGGCCGGCTGGTGGCCGAACAGCTGCGGGTGGAAGCGCCGGAATACGAAGCGTCGGGAAAAGTGGATTTGATAATCGACGAAGGCGGCCATCCGGTGCTTTACGAAATAAAATCGACGAATTCGTTCAGTTTTAAATATAAATTAAAAACAAAGGCGCCACAGCCCCAGCATAAATTGCAGGCGCTTTTTTATGTTTGGCGTTTGCGCAATTACGGCCATCAGGATTTGCCGGATGTTGATTTTTCCAATTTGCAGGGGCGGCTTATTTACGTGTCGCGCGACGATTTGAACCGGCTGATAATTCCGCTTCCGTATTCGGACAAAGCGATTGCGCCGATCGTTAATCAGCTTGAAATTTTAAACGACTGCTGGAAAAAAGATGAACTGCCGCCCGTCCCCGATCCGGTTGTTTTCGACGAAGAAAAAAAGAAATGGGGGATAAACTGGGTTTGCGATTTCTGCTCGCATCACGAGCTTTGCGCCGGCCGCGATTGGCGCTCCCGCGCCGAACAAGAAGTCAAAGACCGCAACGCCGCCTTGGAAGTCGGCGCGAAAAATTTTTAAATTTATTAATTTGAAAATGCATCAAAGAATCTATTTTGACAATGCGGCGACGACGGCGGTGGACGGGGAAGTGGTAAAGGCGATGGAGCCGTATTTTTCCGAAAAATACGGCAATCCGTCGTCGATTCATTCGTTCGGGCAGGAAGCGATTGCGGCGATCGACGAAGCGAGGGAAAAAATCGCCACGCGTTTCGAGTGCGGTTTCGACGATATTATTTTTACCGGTTCGGCGACCGAGGCGAACAATCTCGCCATTTTCGGAATCGCGAAAAATTTCCGGCCGGGAAATTCGAAATTCGTTCCGGATCATTTCATAACCACCGCCATCGAGCACGAATCGGTGCTTGAGCCGATGCGGGAATTGGAAAAAGTCGGTCATAAGATAACTTTTGTTCCCGCGGACAAAAGCGGCTTCGTTAAAATTTCCGATATCGAAAAATCCATCAAGAAAAATACGGTTCTTGTGAGTGTAATTTATGCCAACAATGAAATCGGAACGGTTCAGCCGGTAAGAGAAATCGGGAAATTGATCGAAAAAATAAACATCAAAAGAGGGGAGGCGCGGCTTCCGAAAATATATTTTCATACCGATGCGGTTCAGGCGGTGAATTATCTGGAATGCCGGCCGAATCGGCTGAAAATCGATTTACTTACCTTTTCCGGACATAAAATTTACGGGCCGAAAGGCGTCGGCTGTCTTTATGTCAAAAAAAACACGCCGCTCCATCCGATAATTTTCGGCGGCGGGCAGGAATTTGGATTGCGGCCGGGGACGGAAAACGTTTCCGGCATAGTCGGTTTGGCCGAAGCGGCGGAACTGGCTTTCGAAAACCGCGAAAAACGATCGAAATACGTCCTTGATTTGCGAAACGAATTGTGGAAAAATATAGTTAAATATTGCGAAACGGCCGAATTAAACGGCTCTTTTGAAGGTCGTTTGCCGAATAATTTGAATGTAAGATTCCCGGGTGTAAGTAATGAAACGCTTATTGTCGCTCTCGATCGGTCGGGAATAGCGGTATCGGCCGGAGCGGCCTGTTCGAGCCGCGCTTCCAAGCCGTCGCATACGCTTATCGCAACAGGGCTTTCCGCCAAGCAGGCGAAAGAAAGCGTTCGCATCACGCTCGGCAAAAACACGGCGAAAAAAGAAATAAAAATAGCCGCGAAAATTATCGGCGAAACAATTAAAAAACTGGAAACCAAAATATGAACGAAATTTTTGAAGAAAAAAAACAAGAAAAAACAAGCGAAAAAAAATATTCATTCAAAGAAATTATTCTGGCGGCTGTCGCGGCGAGCGTTTTGACGGCCGTCATTATCGTTCCGATCGCCGGCGCTTTTTACGCCCAGGCGTCGGTTTTGGATTTTTTCAGAAAAATTCCTTTTTTGAATCAAATTTTCGGCAACAAATCCTCAACGGCGCCGGTTTTGAATCTAACGCCCTCGAAAGAAATTTATACTTCGCCGGTCGATTACGAATCTCGGGTCATAGGCGCGGTAAAAAACGCTTCGCCGGCCGTTGTCGCGATTACTATTTCCAAAAACGTCCCGATTATCGAACAGTGCCCGTATAATCCGTTTTCCAATCTGCCGCCTGAATTTCAGCAATTTTTCGGCGGCCAGAATTTGCAATTTTCCCAGCCCTGTCAAAAGGGCACTAAATTGCAGGAAGTGGGCGGCGGCAGCGGATTCATTATTTCCCAAGACGGGTTGATTTTGACCAACAAACACGTTGTTGAAGATACGGCGGCGCAATACACGGTTTTGACCAACGACGGCAAAAAATACAGCGCAAAGGTTTTGGCGCGCGATCCGAATGTCGATATTGCGGTGGTTAAAATAGATGCTTCCAATCTGCCGACAATCGGTCTCGGCAATTCCGATTCGATTCAAGTCGGCCAGACGGCAATTGCCATCGGCAATGCGCTCGGCGAATTTCGAAACACCGTCAACGTCGGGGTGGTGTCCGGTCTTTCAAGAAACATCACCGCCAGCGGAGAGGGCGGTTTTTCGGAAAAAATTTATAACGTCATTCAAACCGATGCGTCCATCAATCCGGGCAATTCCGGCGGCCCGCTTCTTAATTTAAAAGGCGAAGTTATCGGCATTAACACCGCCGTCGCCCAACAGGCGCAGAGCATTGGTTTTGCCATTCCGGTCAATCAGGTCAAAAGAATAGTCAGCGATATTTTAAATTTCGGAAAAATCAAAACGCCGTTTTTGGGCGTGCGGTACACAATGGTTACTTCCGATTTACAGGCGTCAAAAAAACTGTCGTTCGATTATGGCGCGCTGGTTGCCAAAGGCGCCGGCGGCGAAGCGGCGATAGTCGGCGGTTCGCCGGCCGACAAAGCCGGCTTGAAAGAAGGCGATGTGATTTTGGAAATAAACGGCAACAAACTCGATTCGGACCATCCGCTGACTTCGTGGATAAATATGTATTCGGTCGGTGAAAAAATTTCCCTAAAAATTTGGCGCAACGGAAACATTTTTGAAACCGGCGCGGTTTTGACGGAATTGCCGCAATCGAAATAAAAATGGAAAAAATTTCTCCGGAACAATTTTTGATTTTCGCTCCGGTTTTGGCGTTTCTGGCGGCAAGCGCTGTCTGGCTTTTGACACTGACGCAAAATATAACTTTTATCGAGGGGCTTTTAATCGTCGATTTGTTTTTGTTTTTGATTTTTCGGAAAGGTCTTTTGATAAACCGGCGGGCGGGAAGACTGTTCGGATTGAAAAGCCGCAAAAAGATTTTTGCCGTTTCTCTCGTTGCCGCGCTGGCTTTCGGAGAAATTTTTTGGGTGATTTCGTTTTTGCCTTTTTCATTCGCCGTTTCGAGCGGCCTGTTGACGATTTTTTTCGCATTTTCTTTCGACAGTATAAACGAGTGGTTTAAAATCGATCGCGACTTGTTTTTTGAAGCCGGCGATAAAAAATTTAAGTCGCGTCTTGCGAGAAATGTTATAATGGGAGCGATTTTTATTTTAATATTGATTTTAACAAGTCCATGGCTTCCTCCAAAAACGTTTTAAGAAGTTTTCTGGCGATGGCGGCGATTTTTGGCGCCGGTCTTTTGGGTTTGTGGCTTTTGGGCGGCAATAAAGCCGAAGTGAAAAATCCGGTCGTTTCATCGGCGCCTAAAGCGACCGGCGTCGATGAATTTTCGGATGTCGGCGGCCGCACGCCTCGCGAAACTATAAATTTACTAACAGCCGCTCTGGAAAAAAACAACATCGCGCTTTCGCTGGAATATTTTTCTCCGGAAAATCGAAGCGCGGCATCCGATGATCTCGCCAATCTCGCCAGTATGAATTTACTTAGCGATTTGATAAAAAATTTAAAATCGCTTAAAGACGGGAAAACCGTCGACGATATTCATTATGTTTTCGAAGTGTCCGATGAAAGCGGTAGCTCGCCGCTTGAAATAACGCTAATAAAAAACGAAAAGGGCTTTTGGAAGATTTTGTCGATGTAAGATTTTAACGCGATTTTGGCGGCATATTGCCGCCAAAATCGCGCCTCTTTACAGATTTTTCGCGATATGATATACTGCTTGGCAAGTGGGTTGGTCGCCGAAAGGCGACAACCAGTCAATGTCGGCGCAAAGCCCCGCTCAGCGGGGCTTTGAGCTTTTTTGGATATTTTGTATAATAGAGCATATCCGGTTTTTAAAGGGACTCGGTGCGTACTGACAACCCACTTAAAGACATTTGAATTGGGGTTAGCCACTCCCGGGTCCCTTTAAGAACAGGATAAAAAATTATGAAATACGAATTAAAAGCGACGAATTTCGAACTTACGCCGAGCATTAAAATTTATCTTCAAGAAAAACTCGATTCGCTCGACAAATTTTTGCCGCACGACAGCTCCATTGTCGCCGAAATCGAACTGGCGCAAACGACGCGCCATCACAAGAAAGGAGATATTTTTAAAGCCGAGGCGAATTTAATCACACCGGGCAGATTGATCCGGACGGTCGTTGAAACGAATGAACTGCACGCCGCCATCGATTTGATGAAAGACGAACTGAAAAGAGAAATCACCGGCAAAAAAGACAAAAATATATCTTTGTATCGGCGCGGCGCCCGGCTTTTCAAAAAACTTTTGAGAAAGGAATAATTGGATGACTTTTTTTTCGAAAATTTTCGGCGACGCGAACGCGCGCTATTTGAACGGTATAAAACCGCTTCTGCAAGAAATCGGATTTTGCGGCGAAAAATTCATTTCGCTTTCCGATGAAGA
>JAJYIB010000014.1 GCA_021790275.1 bacterium | reverse complement strand
TCTCCGCCGACTTTGGTGGCCACAACGGCTTTTTCCATCGCCAGCGCTTCCATAATCGACCGGCCGAATCCTTCATTCCAAGACGGGTAAACGAAAATATCGATTTCCGAAAGCGCCGCCGGCACTTTGTCGTAAGGCACAAATCCTCGCCATTCGATTTTATCGTCAATCGACAATTTTTTCGCCAGCATTTCAAGATTCCGGCGAAGCGGTCCGCTACCGAAAATGACCGCCTTAAAATCCGACCGTTTCGATTTAATGTATGAAACCGCGATTAAAAAATCCTCCAATCCCTTGCCTTCGACCAATCGGCCGACATATCCGATGCGGATATTTTTATTTTCACCGCCGCCGGTTTTCGGAGCCGGCGAAAACATCCGCAAATCCACGCGTAAAGGCACAAGCCGGATTTTGCTTTCCGAAATCCCCTGCGATTTCACCTGCTCGAAAATCGCATGGCTGATAACCCGCACTCTGTCGGCTCTGCGCATCACGAATCGCCCGATTTTTTTCAGCACGCAATTTTTAAAATTTTTCTTTCCATTTTTTACGAAAATTTCACCCTGAATTTCGGCAACCGCAAAAGCGCCGGTAAAAAATTTCAAAATGACGGCCGCCGGCCCGCCGCCGGCGATTTCCGAAGCGTCAAAAACATCGACGCCGTATTTAAATCGCAAATAAAGCCCTATTTTTACGGCGCCGGCTATGAATCCCGGATAACCGAAAATTTTCGGGATCAGATAAATTTTTATGTTGTCTTCGCCGGCTTTGTAAAAAAAACAATCCGGCGACTGGGCGATCACGAACAAACGGCCGAAACGCGTCGCCAGCGACCGCCAGGTTTTCATATCCAATTCATTCGAAAAAATATCTTTCGGATAAATATGTTTGCCTATAAAACAGACATTTATTTCTCTAACGGAATTCATTTTCTTTCGAATAAATAATAAACGTTGATGCCGAGCGGCATAAATTTTTGAAACGGTTTCCAGATAAAATCGCCCAGTTTCCAAAGCGGCAGGATTAAAGATTGAAATTTTTTCGGACACCAGGAAACCATCCCGAAGCTCGCCGATTCGACAAGCGTAAAATCGTTTTTGAAAATATTTTTTATGAATCCCGGTCTCAAAGCGATGCGTTTTTTCCGCCAAATGCTTCTTTCCGTATTGAGTTTATTATAAATGTTCGGAAAAACGACGACAATTTTTGCGCCTTTTTCCGTCAATCTTTTTATTTCGCCGACAAGCGGACGCGGCTCGGCGTATTCCCAGACTCCGATTGTCAAAACCAGATCGGCGGCGCCGGCCGGAATTCCATTGTGGAATCCCGAACCGAGAATAATTTCCTTATTTTCAAAACCCGCCAATTTTTCGCGGCAAACTTTCAGCATCGGTTCGGAATCGTCGACAGCATAAATTTTTTCGGCCGCGGCTTCGGCCGCGGCCGATGCATATTCGCAAGTGCCGCAACCCCAATCGACAACCGTTTTTCCGGCGCTTAATTTTTTTATTTTTTCTTTAAGAAACGGTTGCCACAGCTCCAAAACGTAATTTTCCAAAACCGAAGATTCACCTCTTTTGTCATAGGCCTCGGCGTCGATATAATTTAAATTTTTATCCTGATAAGCCATCGGATAGAACACTTTAATTTTTAATTCTTAATCTGAATATCAACCGCCACACCGGTTTGAAAAACAAATTGGCAAAGAAAGCGGAAATTTTTTTTAAACGGCCGGCGGATGAATACCAATCCGCAAGCTCCGAAAAATCGCCGATTTTTTTCCTGTTCCGAGAAATAAATTCTTCCAATTTTTCGATATCTTCGGCGGACATCGTATTCGGATGAAGCGCGACCGTTATTTTCCCGAACAGCCACCGCCTCGGCCGCCACAAAATCTGCGGCAACCAAACGATGCCCCATTTTTCAAACGGATACAAAGCAATGCCGTCGCTTATGAATTTGAAACCGTTTTCTTTAAGCGCCCCGACCGTATTTTTATCGAGAGAATGTCTCGGCGCGATAAAAATTTCCGGCATAAATCCGTTTTTCCGCATAATCTCCTTTCCCTCTCTTATCATTTCATTTTGATTCGCGAAATTCAACCCGCCGAATTCGCCGGTTTTGTGTATCCGCAAAACGCCGCCGTTGCCGGTCGGCAAATGCCGCCAGCCATGCTGGCCGATCGCCCATCCTCTGTTTTTTAATTCTTTGATTTCTTGCCAAAATTCCGGACTGGCCGGCCAATTCAAAAGCTTCGGATCGCGATTGTCGGGAATCACGGCGATAAGCGGTTTGACGTCGTGTTTTTCAAAAACCGATATGACGGCATAAAAATTTTCCCAATTCATCTTGGGCGCCATATCGTCCAATCTGAAAAAATATCTCGTCATTTTATCTACCTAAATTTTTTAAATAATTAGATAACATTTTTCTAGATGAATTTTTTATACAATTCGATCCATTGCGGCAAAACCGCTTTCCAGCTGAATTTATTTTCTATTTTTCGTCTTGCCGCCGCGCCGATTTCCCGCCTTAATGCGAAATCGTTCATCAATTTCAAAAGCGCGTTTTGATAATCCTCGGAATTTTCGGCGATAAATCCGTCGCGCCCCGAATCTATCAATTCTCCGACGGCGCCGATATTATTGGTAACCGCCGGCAGTCCCGACGCCATCGCTTCCATCAGCGCCACCGGCAGATTGTCTTCGTTGGAAAAATAAGCGAAAATATCGGAATCGGAAAAATATTTTTGCGGCAAATCGAAACCGAACCATTGAACGGTTATATTTTTCGGCTTGTCGAGACCGCCGATCTTTTTTTTGATATCCTCCATCAGCGGCCCGTAACCGACAATCCGCCAGTTTATTTTTCTGTCGAAATCTTTCGCCAGTTCGAAAATTATCCGCGCCAAATCGACCGCGCCGCGCGCTTTGTCGGGCAGCCAGAATTTCGTCACCGTCAAAATGTTCGTATAGTCGCGCCGGGCCGGATCGACGGGTTCGAATTTTTCCAAATTAACGGCATTCGGAATGACGACGGCTTTTTCGATCATTAAAAATTTTTTCAGAAATTCGGAAGGCACGGTTACCGCCGAAGCGCGCAACCGGCCGAACCAATAAAAAAATTTCCAAAACGGTCCGTGAATTTTTCCGTGAATACTTAAAACAATCGGCCTGAAAAAAACCGAAAACGCCAAAGGGTTGGTCGTGTGAATCAAATCGGCGTCCCGCCTGAAAGCGCTTGAAATCTTATCGCCGACACTAAAAATATGCTCCGCTTTGAACTCGGAGTTTTTGTTCAGCTCGTCGGCCAGATCGGCTCCCAGCCGCCAGGGACCGCCTTTTTTCCGCGGCGTTATTACAAGTATTAATTTTTTTTGCCGTTCGCCCATTTTCGTTATATACTATATAACGATTAAAAAACCGCGTCAATCCATATTTTCCGCTTGATTAAGCCAAAAATAAATGAATCACAAAACCAAAATCCTGTTCGTGATAACCAAATCGGAAGCGGGTGGCGCCCAGCGGTTTTTGTACGAACTGGCCACCCGTCTCGACCCGAAAAAATATGAAATCGAAGCGGCGGCCGGCGGATCTTCGTCGGGCGAAAACGGACTTTTCGAAAAACTTTCCGAACAAAAAATCAAAATCGGAAAAATAAGCGGCTTTTCAAACTCTGCCGGCGTAAAAAATATTCTGGCGTTTTTCGAAATTTTAAAAACCATTAAAAAATCCGACCCCGACATAGTTTATCTCATAAGTTCCGAGGCGGGCTTTATCGGTTCGATCGCCGCCGCTTTTTATCGCTTTATTTTCCGGAAAAAAACAAAAATAATTTACCGAATAGGCGGCTGGGCTTTCAAAGAGCCGAGAAATTTTCTGATAAAAAAAATATATCTACTGGCGGAAAAAATATCCTCGCCGTTTAAAGACATTATAATCGTCAATTCCGAATTCGACAGAAATATCGCGTTAAAAAACAAAATCGCTTCTCCCGAAAAAATAAAAGTTATTTACAACGGCATAGATTTCGGTGAAATGAAATTTTTGCCGCGGGAAACGGCGCGTAAACTTTTATTCCGCAGTATCAGCCCCGTTTCCCGGCCCCTTATCGGCGCAATCGCCAATCTTTACAAAAACAAAGGATTGGAATATCTGGTTGCCGCCGCGAAAAAAATAAAAGAAAGCGGCAAAAATTGGGATTTCATCGTCATCGGCAACGGTCCGGAAAAATCCAAAATAGAAAAACTGATAAAAACCGGCGGACTCGAAAATAATTTTTTCTTAACGGGCGCCGTCCCCGACGCCTATAAATACCTGAAAGCGTTCGATTTATTCGTTCTGCCGTCCGTAAAAGAAGGACAGCCGTGGGCGATTTTGGAAGCGATGGCGGCCGCCAAACCGATAGTCGCAACCAATATCGCCGGCATTCCCGAGATGATAGAAAACGGAAAATCCGGTCTGCTGGTGGAACCGGCCGATCCCGTCGCCTTGGCAAATGCCATCGAAAGAATAATGACGCACCCGAGCTTGGCGAAAGAATGCGCCGCCGCCGCTTTAGAAGATGTAAAATCCAAATTCGGAATAAAAGAAATGATCGAAAAAAACGAAGAGCTTTTTAAAGTCCGAGATTTTTAATGAAATCGCGCTCCGCCTGATTTCTGGGCTGATAGCCCAGCCCCAGCGCTTTTTGAATTTCTATTTTACCTTCCTGCGGCCGGCCGGCGGCGATATATGCAAGACCCAGATACCAGTGGCTGATATTTACCGACGAATCGGCATCGACCGCCCGCTTGGTAAACAACACGGCTTGATTGGGATCGTTTTTAAGTAAAGCGGTTCGAGCCAGATAAAACAGCGTTTCCTGTCTATCCGGACTTAATGTCAGTGATTTTTCTCCAAAAGACGCGGCTTGGTTTAATAACGCCGGATCGCGGCCGAGCATACCGAAAATATTATAAATTCTCGCCATATCGGTATAACTGCCGGCATTGTTGGGATGCGCCGCTATCGCCTCATCGGCTTCGTTCAAAGCAAAATTAAGATTATTTTCCAAATCCGGAATCGGCAGTCCTTTTTCCACGGCGCCGCCGATTGACGCGATTAAATCGAACCGGTATTCCGATTTGTAAGGCGATTTATAAGCAAGCGACTGCCGGAAAAAATCGATTCCCGCCGCCGGATCTTTGGAAAATGTCCTTAAAGCGTCGGCATCCGCCAAATTGGCGCGCCAAATCGAATAATTCAAAAGCAGAAGATACGCCGCGACAATCAAGATTGCATACGCCGCCGCATTTTTCAAAACCGAATGCGCATTCGCGAAATTCCGATCCGCTTGCCGATCAAAATCGGCATACAAAGCCAAAAATCCCAAAAACAAATACATACCGAACCACGATCCGAAACTGTCGAAAGCGAAAAATATCGACGCCAAATAAGAAATAAATCCCCCCGCGAGAGCGAGCGAAAGGAATTTTTCCCCCCGCTTGTAAATTTTTAAAAGCAAAAACGCCGCGGCAAGCCAAATCAGCGCGTAGGCCGCAAAGCCGATTATACCCGTTTCCGAAACAATCTGTATGAAAGCGTTATGCGGTTTGTCCTGCCAGGTTTCGGCAAAACTCGATCCGCCGTACATCAAAAGATGCGGGTTGTAATGCGCGTTGAACAAATAATTAAAATTTTCCGGACCGACGCCCAAAAGCAGTTGTTTCAAGCCGTCGGATTTTATGCCCGCGAATGCCGACTGCCACGTCAAAAGCCGGATTTGCGTCGTTTCGTCCCGAAAAGAAAGATGGCTGAACCGGCCGAAATAACTGTGTTCGATGAAATTCGTGTCGCGAAATTGCCAAACAAGAAATAATCCGATAATAACGGCTGCGTATAAAATGCCGAACAAAATTCTTGATCGCTTTTTTAAAATATCGCCGAAAACCAAACCGGCGCCGAGAAGTAAAACTCCCAAGATCAGTCCGACGAGAGCGCCTCTGATTTGTCCCAAAAATATCGCCCACAAAATCAAAATACCGCCGATGCCGAAAAGCCATTTTTTGATTTTCGCCGGTTCATCCGCCGCGCGGTAAATTCCCCAGAAAAAATTAAAAAGGAAATACGGCGCGGCGAAAGTCGGATTGCTGAAAATCGTATAACCGGGAACAAGCCGCCAGCCGGTATTGGTAAAAAAAGCGGTCAAAGCGACGGCGACGCTCGTAAAAAAAGAAAAATCAAGATACGCCTTCCAATTCAATTTTGGAAAATTTCCCTTCGATTCGCCCGCCGCCGGATTTTCTTTACCGTTATCCAAAACATCGATTAAAATCAAAAACCAGGCGAAAAAATGAAGCTCCGCGAATAAACCGGTCATTCTCGCGCCGATGCTCCACATACTGCGGTAAAAGTCGGCGCCCAAAACGGCGGAAACAAAAGAAACGGCGATAAACGCGAGTAATGCGATTACCGGCCGGTTTCGGAATTTCGATAAATTTTTAAAATTCGAATTTTTTATTTTCAAAATAAGCCAGGCGGCAAAAACAATTTCGATTAAAATTTGAAACGAAATAAATTTCGGCGTTAAAAACGCGTAAAGCGCCGGCGGCCAAAAAGCCAACGGAGTCAATAAAACCGCATACAGGCCGTATTTTACGATGCGGGACAAATACAAATCGATTTTACTCATAAAAAGAATTTATCATAAAAACAAACTTAATGCCATTTTAATAATGACGTTTTCGCAAACGAAAACTCCCCCCGCAAAGCGGGGGGAGTTTTCTATTCGAATCGCCTGTCACAAGCAAGCGAAACGATGTTTAGAGATTAGTAGCGAATCGACGGACCGTATACCGGAAGCACTTTGGCTTCGAGATTGAAGCCGCCAGCCGAACCGGAGCAGGCCGTTACACCGTCGCCCCAGCAGATAGCGTTGTTCACAACGCTACCGTTACTGCCGGCGGTATCATTGGCGATATACCACTGAGCCAAAGTACCGTTGGTGGAACCGGTGGTCGCGGTAAACGCGGCATCCGCATTACTCGTACTGCCGGTTGTGTCAACCTGAACCTTAACTCTCTTGGTCGCACCGGCCGACAAAGTGAAGGCCGGGTAAAACGCAATCGAGCTGGAAGCATTGCCTTGTCCGTATGTGGCAGAGCCACTCGAACCCCAAGCAGCGCCTGTGTCAGAGTCGATCAACTGAGCGACTATGGTCGACAATGTCGAACCGGCGAGTTTCAAGGTAACCGTGTTGACGGTTACATCGTAAGCCGGATCGGCGGTGAAAACGAATACCGCCATCACGTCGGCCGAACTTGCCGGGTGACCCGAAGTAAGAATGCCTGTAGCGTCGGAGGTGACGGTAAGTTTCGTTCTCGCAACGGTGAGGGCATTAACATTGGTCGTCACACCGGAAATACCGGCGAAAGTCGAAGCCGTGCCCAAAGCCGTGCCCGCCGAGTCGTTGACCGTAGCGGTTAAGCTCGTGCCCGCACCTCTCGCGAGTACAAAAGCTCCGCTCGGATTGAAGCTAAAGGTGTGCGTCGAATCGGAAGTCGCACCGCCCGAAACATAAGACGAAACATCGCCGCGAAGTTCCAGCGAGATGCCGCCGTTTTGAGGAACGACAATCGGATTGGTAAACGTAAAGTCATAAGCATAGCCGGTTTCCGATCCGGAAGTTCCCGAAGCGGTGCCCGAAACTACAACCGGGCCGACCGCAACGCCGCCTTGGTACCACTGCAAGTTATTGAAGGAGGCCTTGTTGCCAGCCGCGCCGACAATATCCTTGACATTGATTTCGGTGATATTGGCATCTTCGGTCGTACCGCCATTGATCTTCCAGATACCGAGCGTTTGCTGGGTTTTACCCATTACCGCCTGGTAAGAAGCCGGAGACGAAGCGTCGGCATTGACGGTGATCGTCGGGCCGGAAGTGTTAACGGTGAACGCCTGGCTTGTAATGTAGTTCGTGCTGCTGACCGCCGTACCGGCCGTATTTTTCAAGGTTTGGGTAGTCGCGGTCGTTGCGCCGACAGCCGAAGCGCTCTCCAAATTGACATAATACGAAGAGCCCAGATTCGTCGCCGTCGAAAGCACATCGGCGTAAATATCAACCGTAACGTTGCCGCCGGCCGGAATTAACGCCGCCGAATTACCCGAGAAGGTGTAATCGGTCGAAGCGGCAACCGAACCGGTGACCGTACCGAATTGAGTGCCGTTCACTTTCGCGTAAAGATTGGCAAACGGGAAAGTGGTTGACGAGGTAACGGTAATCGTCGAAACGTTGATGCCTTCAGCCGATGAAGCGGACAATACATAAGAAGCGATTCTGGCATTGGACTGACCCTTTACCAAGTTTCCGGTGCCAAGCGCGGTATTAAGCTTTGCCTGGAACGGATTGCTCTGAACGGTCAGGGCATTGCCCGCAACAGACGAAGAACTGCCGGTTGAAAGCGATACCTGACCCTGATAGTTTGCGGTACCGGCATTCAAACTGGCCGTAATCGAGCTGGTAGCGGTTGTCAGAACATCCAGTTTCAAACTCCAAATGCGGGTCGTGTTGGCCGGCATCAGGTAGTTGATATTGGCAGACGAGGTGCCGAATGTCGCGGCAACATCGTTGCCGCCGGTGGTACCGCCCGTCGCGGTGGATGACCATGTTACGCCATCGGTGGCTGTGGAAGCCGGCGTGGTAATCGTGGTGCCGATCTGGTTTCCGGCATCGTCAACCAAATAAACATTATCGACGATCTTCGTGAAGTCGTTGGAGCCGGCAACCAGTTTGAACGGAATCCACAAAACTTTCACCTGTTCGCCGTAAGACGTCACTTTGAATTTGGCAACCGTTACGTTGGTCTGGCCCGGAGCAACATTACCCGTCGGGCTTGTCGGATCAAGCGTAATGGTAAGAGTGCCGGCTTGGATGCTTGTTTGGGTCATCGCGACCGAAGCCGACGGATTGACGCCCACATTATAGGTCTTGTCGCTCGCCATAATGTCGCGAAGGTTGAGAACATTGAATTTCAAAGTTCTGTTAACGCCCGCGAGAACATCGGCGTAGACATTGACCTGAATGGTCTGGCCGGACGGAATTTCATAAGCCGGAGACAATACAAACGTTCCGGTTCCATCCGATTTCAAATTAGCTAAAGTCGAACCGATCTGCACTCCGCCGCTGGTGACCAATTTGATGTTGGAAACATCGGTGGCGGAAATAATCGAGCCGTTTTGAGTCAAAACGATTCTGTTAAGCAAAACGGCGCTGTTGGCCGCCTGCAAGGTGAACGAACCGGCCAAATAACCGGTTGTTCCGGCATTGACCGAATTGCCGGTCGCAACCGTAGTGGCGGTCAAAGTGGCAATCGACGGATTGGTTACCGTAACGAATGTCATCGCGTTCGAGGCCTGCGGGAAAGTTCCCGAAACGCTCGTCGCGTTCGAAGTAACATCGGTCGCCGCGTTCAAACCCCAAGACATCGTGTGGTTGTTGGAAGCGGAAGACGAAACATCTTCTCTCAATTCGATGTGTTTGGTCGTTCCGGCCTTGACGGTGAAAAGACCGCCGGTGTCGCTAAAAGACAAAACGCCCGAACCGAGACCCGAATACTGGGCGATATAATCGCCGCTGTCGGCATCATATAAGTAAGCGCTGCCGAGTTCCGCATCGGATGAAATTCCGCCGCGGGTAAATTTCAAAGCGGTTACCGAGACATCGCCGGAACCGGCTGTGAAATCCCATTTGCCGAACGGCATCATCGCCGCGCCGGCAACAATCGTTCTCGCCGCCGGAGTGGCCGACGAAAGCGCTATGCTGAGGCCGCCGGCTGTCGGAGTTGTCGTTGTCGTGCCGGTCGTTGTCGTTGTCGTGCCGGTCGTTGTCGTTGTCGTGCCGGCAACAGCCGTGTACTTGGCGCGAGAGATTGTGCCGAAGTAACCGACCGCCGGGGAAACCTTTTCGGCCGCCTGCCATTTGGAGACAGCCGCTTTGGTCAGCGAACCATAGTAATTGGTTTCGTGGCCGGCCGAACCTGCGCCGGTCGAAGCTACTGCATAACCTGCGCCGTTGAGATACTGCTGCAAGCATTTCACTTGCGGATCCGAAACGCCAAGATAAAGATTCTTGGTGAAGGCGCAAGCGGTTGCCGTGCCGGTTGTCGTTGTCGTGCTCGCGGCTTGCAATTGCGCAAGCTGCGCCTGCAACGCTTGAATCTGCGCTGTCAGATCGGCAATCGTAACGGCGCCGACTTTCGGCACTGCTAAAGACAAACTAAGAGCCAAAGCCAGGACCGCTCCCGTAAGAACGATGCCTATAGACTTCAACCCTCGTTTCAAAATAGACATAATTTATTTTTCTCCTTAATTATAAACTTTAATTAATTTTTTAATTATAAATAATTCAATTCCGAAAGCCCGTCCGTATCGAACGGACAGACGAACTTTCGTTTCCGTTTGTTGATAATTTCTTCGATACAATTTTTACAATGCAAACCGATTAAGATTTTTGGCCGATTCTCCGATCGACCATTAAATTTTCAAAGTCCGATCCGATGCTGATTTAATGAATTCTACCAAACCAATCGGCGCCAGTCAATAAGCCGACAGCGCCATCTTATCATACTATCCGTTTCAGGCACAATAGCGGTTATTCTCACCGCATTTGAGAATGATAACAATTATTTTCCTGTCGGGCAACAGCCCGAAATCAATCTCAAATGTGGATAACTTTAATATGATTATATCCCCTCCTTGCCGCCAAAACAAACGCGCGCTTGTGGATAAATAAAAATGACTCTGACAATAATAACGACGCGCATCAAAAACGCGTCAAAACGCATCCGGAAAAAACACTAAAATCGGTTTCTGAAACAAGGGGCCCGGATCGCTCCAAAAACATCGACAATAAAATGGCATAAAATGACATTTTTGCAATCGCTTGTTAATCGCTCGTTCCGCCGGATTGGTTGCCAGACCATCCGGCTTGGTTGCCGAAACATTCGATAACCGGCAACGTGGTCGACAACCTTGCGGTGGAGGTGTGGCGGGGTTCGGTATGCGGTATATATATAGTGTAGCGGAGTTCGGCAACGAGCGGTAATTGAGCGGTAATAGTACGGCAACGAGCGGCAATATGCGGTAATTGAGCGGTAATAGTACGGCAACGAGCGGTAATATGCGGTAATTTCAATTGCCGTACTATTACCGCACCTCTTTTTCCGTTAATTGATAAAAACTGCTTACGCCATGGCCGTTCCTGGAGATTAAACCCTTTGCGACAAGAGCGGTAAGTTCGTTTCTTATCGTTTTGTCGGAAAATTGCGGAAAAAAATTTTTAATTTCAAATAGTTTCAAATCGCCTTTCTGCCGAAATTTCTCCAGAATCTTTTCCTGCCGATCGTTGGATTTCGTCTTCAAACCCGAAGTATCTTTTTTGCCGGTTTTGACAGGCGGATTCCCGGCAACCGAAGCAACCCGCAATTTGAAATCCGCAAACCCCGCCCGTAAAATTTGAAAATGATTTTCTTTCACCAAACCCAGATGGCTGGCCAGTAAAAGATGACCGGTCAAAACGTCGATGTCGCGCGACATTTCGGGATAATTTTCTTTGGAAAAATTTTCGCTGATTTTCAAAATCCGGCTTTTTATTTCCTGCCGAAATACCAAATCCGGTATCAGATCGGAAACTTTAAAACCGGCTTTTGCCAAAGCCAAGAATTTTCTGCCGGTTTCGGTTGCGAAATTTTCCATATTGCCGGCGGGCTTTGCCCGCCGGCTTTATTGAACAACGACAGAAGCGCCGGCGTCAATGGAAAGCGCCGCCGGAAGCGGCGCGACATATTCATAGAACGCGCCCGCCGCGGTGGTAGGATTGGTATTGATTTGAAAATACGAAAATTCCTGACAAGAGCCGACACAAGCGATAAGAAAGTTATACCTGTGGCCGGAATCGAACTTCCGGCTGTCCGGAACGTTCGCGGAGTAATCGCCGTTGATATTCTGCTGATTGCCCATCGTCCAAAAACCGCCGGCCGGCGTTGAATTTCCTCCCGCGCCGTCTATGTCGAAAATTCCGAATTTCAGCTGATGATTGCCGGGGTTGGTGAAATGGAAATTATGAATGACGACGTGATCGAAAACGCCGGAATGATCGGGAACGAAATAATCGGAACTGATCGAAGGAATGTAAAAATGATCCTGCTCGAAAGGCTCCTGTTGAGCGGCGGGAAAATCTTTCACCAGTTTCGAAGTAATCGGCGCCGGCGCGCCAAAACCGCCATAGCTGAAAACGGCATTTGAAAAATTTCCGGCGCTGCCGTTTGAAAATTTTATCCGCGCCCAATCGTTGTCTTGCGGCACACTGGCCGATCCGTCGCCATTGGTGTCGCCGCCCCGCGAATCGTCTTTAAGGGAAGTAAAAACGATCGGCTCGGCCGCCGTGGTGGAAGCGATCAGAGAACCGTTTACATAAAGCGCCGGAAACGTGTGGCCGATTTTGAAAATCGCGCCGGGTTCTATTGTAAGCGCGACGCCGGCATCGACGGTAGGCGAATGGCCGCCGCTGGCTTTCAATACGTAAGCAAGATCTTTTTTAATAGTCAAATCTTGCGAAAAGTGAGTGTAATCGGAGATGATGATGCCGTTTACCGCGCCGGCCGGCGCGGCGGCGGTATTGGCGATTTGAGAACCGGAAATCAAAGGATAAGAACTTTCGATCGTTATCGGCGCGCCGTTATCGGTGAAAGTATTGCCGTCGATCACCGGCGCGGCGCCGCTTCTCGTTTCGATTCCCGCCAGCCGATTGCGGACGAACGTGTTGTTTTTTATCGAAACGCCGGCCGAAGTCATTGTCTGTCCGGTCGTATGAACGCCATAGCAGTTTCCGTAAATGACATTGGCGACGCCGATCGCCGAATCGACGGAAATGCCGCAGTTATTGTCGGAAAAAATGGAGTTTTGAATTGTTCCGGAGGAATCTTTCAGATGTAAAGCGACGTTTTGGGAATTTTCAAATTTCGAGTGGTTGATGTTCATCGTCGCGCCATCGGCTTCGATCATTTCATGAAAGGGCGCAAGCAGATTCGGGCCGCCGCCGTAGCGAAATTCCGCATAATCGAAATTGCCGGTCGAACCGGCGGAAAAAACGATATTCCGCCAGTCGCCCTGCCGCGGCGAGCTCGCCGCGGCGCCGTCGGTATCGGCGGGGGAAGTAAAAATAATCGGCGCGCCGCTGGTGGCAACGGCATTCAAACTCCCTTTTATTTCCAACGCCGTCGCGTCGCCGCTTTGAGGGATTACCTTAACGCCCGGTTCTATCGTAAGCGCGGCGCCGGCCGCCACCGTGGGGTGTTTAAACGTATCATAAAACAACCGGTAAGGACTGCCGGCCAATGTCCAGGTTGTGTTTTCGGCGATGGTCGTGGTTGCGGCGATGTCGGTGCCCGATACGGCGATTTCCGGCGTCGTCGTCGCAATATCGATTGTCGAAGTCGCGACCGACGGCGTCGATGTGGCGATGTCGATTGTCGTCGTGGCGATTTCGGGCGTCGATGTGGCGATTGCGGCGGTCGTTGTCGAATTTTCAAGGCCTAAAAAATCGTTCACCGCTCCCGGCGTGCCGCCCAAACCGGCCGAAGCCGACCAATTATTCGCGTCACTCGAGCCGCCGGAAACGGATTTTCTCGACAGCGTCCGGCCGTCGCCGTTGCCGCCCCAGGATTTGTCGTAAGTTGCCGAATCTATCTCATTGTCGCTCGGATCGGAAATTTTGAGAGTCGCCGAAGTGTTTTTCAAGCTCATCGTCGTGTCGATAAGTATTCCTGAAAAAGCGTTATGCTCGGTCAAAAAAGTCGGCGCGTCATCGGCCAAAACCGCATATCCGCCGGCGGGAATCGTCATCGATCCCCGCGCCGCCGGCTCGTTCAAAAGGTGATTCGAGCCGTCGTTGAACCGCCAGCCGCCGTTGCCGCCGGAAAGAGTTATAGCGCCGCCGGAATTATTGTAAAGCTCGAGCCATTCGCGTTTGTCGTCGGCGCCTTCGGGATTATACATAATTTCGTTGATGACCAGATCGCCGGTGTTAAACGATGCAATCGTCGGCGCCGGATTGGACGCCGGCGCCGCGCTTGTGCCGCCGCCTCCGCCGCCGGTTGCGCCCGCGTTATTTCTTGCGGCACTGCCGCCGCTATTGCCGTTATTGCCATTATTGCCGACCGAATTGCCGGAATTTCGGGAAGAACCGGAATTGCCCGCGCCGGTATCGGTATTGGCGACGGGCGGATTTGCCGCCGCATTATTATTTTTTACGGCGCTTTCGTTCGGCGATATTTTAGCCGGCGCCGGATTCGATGGCGATGTCGCGGATTGGCGCGGAACGGCCGGTTTTTGAGTTGTTTTCGGCGCCGCCGGCGTTTTAACCGCCGCGGGCGCGGAAGCCGTATTTGAAGACGCGGGCGCGGGCCTGTTTATTTGCGGCGCGCCGTTTTCAAGCGAACCGTTGGTAAAAGAAACGACCGGCTGATCGCTCGGCGCTTTGCCGCCGGTGAAAAAATCCGCGACTTGGCTTATCAGCGAACTTTTCGGCTGATTTTCCGCTTTCTGTTTCGCCAGTTCGCCTTGATTTATAAAAAGTCCGATAACTCCCGCGCCATTTACCACCGCCTGCCGAGATAAACGAAACCAGTATTCTTGAAGGATTTGATTACTGTTTAAATCATATATAACTTTTTTAGTAGAAAAATCTTTAATAGCAATCGCCAAATCAAATAGCTGACCGTTTTCATCTTTGCCGTAAGCAAAAACGCCGTCTTCGTAAACTATTTTCGGATTGGAATATATTTCCGAATTTATCGTCCGCGGACTGAAAAAATGGCCGTTCGTGTAAGCCGCCAGATTGTCGAAATAGCTTGCCAAATCGGCATAATCCACCGGCTTGTCGCCTTTTACGAATAATTTTTTACCCAAATCCTGCGTCAATCCGGCCGAATTCTGCGCCGTCCAGTTTTCGTAATAGCTCGGCAAATTACTTCCCGGATGAGCGTCATTTCTGGTGTGTTCCGGAACGGTCAAATCCTGCATAAGATGCAAAATATGCCCCAAAGCGATATACGCGCCTTTTTCGTCGTTTTTCGAGTAATCGTTTACCGCCGCTTCGTAAGAAAAATCGCCCCACCAGCTTCCGGAAATAACCGGTCCGTTCCCCGTCCACAAATTGGAGATATTTTCCGGATGAAGCGTCTGATAAGAAGAAAATTGCCCCCATTTGTCGGCCGGATAACCGTTGACGCCGGCAACCTCCGTCGAAAGCCCTCTTTTGAAAACCGGATCGTAAAAATGGTTAAGCCATCTCGGCACCTTGTCTTCTTCTATCGATCCCAGCATCATCCAGTTTTTCTGGTTATCCGTAAGTTTTTTGCCGGTTGAAAGCTCGTAAAAGTCGACAGTTGCTCTCGTCAGCGCCGGATGGACCGAGTTATTGTCGTAAGCGGAGGCGGAATTGCAAAATAAAAAAGAGGCGATAAATATGCCTCCGATCAAAATCCTTAATTTTTTACTCATAGGTAATTGAAAAAATTAATTAAAATTCGGTTATTTTCCAAATTCCGCCATCGCTTTTAAATAATCCGATAACGCGGTAATTTTCGCCGTTTTCTTTAACAATTAGATTAAAGCTATTTCCTCCAAAACCAGTATTTTCTTCTAGTACACCATTCTGAAGGCCGTATAAAAGAACATTAATCTGATTAGAATTTTTTAATTGTTCGAGCTTTGGTTTAATTAAATCGGGATTCCCATACTTGTTTGCCAACTCGAAATCGCCTTTTTTGACGGCATCGGTGAACAAAGCGACGGTTTCTTCGGGCGTTTTGCCGCCCCATTTGTCGCTTTCTTTGGCCATTTCGTCCAATTTTTTAATGGCTTGCATCTGCTGATAATAAACGCTGTGGCGATACTGCCAATACTGCCAGCCGATAACGGTCAAAATTAAAACCGCGAGTATTACTCCGGCCCAAATAAGTTTTTTCTTTCGGTT
>JAJYIB010000013.1 GCA_021790275.1 bacterium | reverse complement strand
CCAAAACAAAAAACAATCAAAGCCGCCCCCGCGATGCGGGGGCGGCTTTTTACCGCGTTCAAATTTTATTTCCGGCAGTATTTCGAAATCATCGCGAGCATATACAAAGCGGCAATACCGACGATATCGTAAATCAATCTCGAGAGAGCGGACATATCTCCGAAAATGGCGGAAACCAGATTCCAGTTGAAAAGGCCGACTAAAAGCCAGTTCAAGCCGCCGATGATAACGAGAATAAACGCCAGCCAATCGAGACCGTTTAATTTATTCATCGAAATTTCGGTTAATTTCGGAATTGACGGCCAGCGGCCTTGGCGCGTTCGCCGAAAATTCCGTGTTTATAAAATTCGACCTTTCGCCACAACACATTGCTATTATAACAGCAAACGCGGTTTTGCAACAGCGAGTTATCCTCACCCCCTTCCGGCGATGTCAAATCGGCGAAAAATCACTCCCCCGTTTTCAGGCCGTCGAAAATCGTGATATCGCCTTTTTCGTAATTGCCGATTTCAAAGCCGCTGTAAACGAAATGATCGTAATCCTGATGGAAATAAAGCGCGGTTTTGCGATCTAAAACAATCATAAACCCGCGATAGCCGGTTTTAAGCGGCAAAAGATCGACGCGCCGGACTTGAGAAAGCGCGTCGTGAGTTTTATCGAATGTCGGATTGCGAACGCCGATTTGCTTTGCCAACCGCCTTATCGCCAAATTCGGCCATACTTTCAGCGCGATTTTTTCAAACCATCCGATTTTGATTTTTTTCATTCCCCAATGATACCGCCTTTTACAGAGAAGGTCTAATTTGAATCGACCGGGCGGATTGTTCGATCTTTATTTATTGGCCGTCGGATTATTTCAAAATAGCTTATAATCCTTGGCAAACCAGCGCCGAGCAATATGAAATATGCCAAAAGCGATGAAGAAAGCCGCAAAAACGTCTATCGAATAATGAAAATGTCCCAGTAAGGCGGCGGCGCCGGCGATGAGAGAGGCCGCGATAAATATGCAACGGAGATATTTATTTTCCCAATATATAAGCGCCATTAAAAATGGCAAGCCGGTATGCCCGGAAAAAAAATAATCGGAGCCGAATACCAAGTCTCTGTAAAGGATTCCGGAACTTGGAGGCGCTTGCACGAGAACCGGCCCGATGTGAGTTAAAGAAACAAAAATCGCCCGAACCAGATAAAACAAAGCGGCACTTTTAATTACAAAGGGAATGCGTTTTGGTTCCCACACCAAAAGGCTGGCGATAAACAAAACGAATAAAATGGCGCCATAAATATAAATACCGTCAAGATCCATCGCCGGCACATTGTCAAGTATAATATCGGATACGCCGTTGCTTGCTATTTTCGTGGCATAATTGTCGGCGGCATGGTTGATCGTTAAACTTCCCGCCAAAAGCAAAAAAGCCAGAATTGCTGATATGAGAAACGATTTTTGAACCCAACAAAATTTATGCTTGGCAATAATATTTTTCATATGAAATTTTCGATGGCCCGGGATACCTCGGGAAAATTATTCAATACAATGATATGATCCGCGTTATCCAATAAAACCAGACTGGAATTTTTTATTTGATTACTCATTACAATAGAATTTTGAACGGAAGATATGGTGTCATTTTTCCCATGAATCAGCAAAACCGGCAAATTGATTTTATCTAAAAAATTTTCGCGGGAAAACTCGCAGAAATTGCTCAAACAACAAAGAAAAACTCTAAGAGAAGTATTTCTGACGTCGGCGATCGTTCTCCTTGCATTCCAATCGCCGGTATTTTTGTATTTTGAATAATCAATGTGGACGCCCGTCTTAGAAGTATAAGGAAAAAAATCGAAGAATTTTAACGCCAATCGAATCAAAGGTTGCATTATTTTCGTTGATTTGCGGCCGCGCGGATTATAAAACGGGCTTAAAAATACCGACGCGGCAACCATATTTTGATTATCGGACAAAAATTCAAGCGCCACCAAAGTGCCGAACGAATGACTGACCATAACCGATTTTTCTATATTGAGATGCGCCATCAGATCCCGGATGTCTTCGGAGAATTTTCCGATTTCGTAATTATTATAATTTTTAAATTTTTCCGATTTGCCATGGCCGCGCAAGTCGTAAGAAAGAATATTATAATTTTTTTCAAACTTTTTTTCATATTCAACCCAAGCCGACGAACTGCCCGTCAGCCCGTGAACAAAAATCAGCGTTTGTTTATCGGGAGAAAATTCGTTGATCCTGTAATAAATGCCTTTCGGCTGAAAAAATAATTCTTTCATCGTTCGTTTAATAAGGAATAATACAAGTTCTCCAACCTGGAAACGCTTCTGTTAATGTCATAATGTTTGCTTTTTTGAAAACTGCTTTCTCCCATTTCGTTTAGTTTATTTGGATCGGCTAATGCCGCAGTGATTTTTTGAGCCAGATCCTTGTGGTCGCAGGATTTAAATAAAAAGCCATTTTGATCGACAAAAAAAACCGCCGCGTTGTTTTTGGAATCGGCAACGATTATGGGCTTGCCGCAGGCCATGGCTTCCAAAATCGTCATTCCTTCCAGTTCGGCTACCGACGGCGAAACGAAAATATCGCAGGCGTTATAAGCTTTGATTTTGTCTTCTTCGCTGATTTGGCCGAGAAAAGTTATTTTTTTATCGAGGCCGAGTTGAACAGTTAATTTTTTAAGCTTATTTTCCTGATGGCCAAAACCGGCGATATAAATATGAGCATCGGAAATATAGCCGGCAGATTTGATTAAAGTGTCAACGCATTTTTCAGGATGAAGCCGGCCGACGTAAAAAATTTTTTTACCTTCGGCGGCCGGATTGAATTTTTCAAAAAAATTATCGGCATACGTTTTTTTGAATTCGCCGGCATCAACACCATTGCTTAAAACCACGTGCTCCATATCGCCCGCTATGCCCGAAAACATTTTTTTGGCGAATTCCGACGGATATATTATAGCGTGCGATTTCTTGTAAAGCCAGAATAAATATTTGTAAAAAATTCTATTGCATAATTCCCTACCCGCCCATTCCGGCATATGCATAAAAATATTTTCCGGCTGGACGTGGGAATGGACAACAATTTTTATGCCGAGGGCGTTTGCCACTTTGATTGAAACGGCGGCGGCTGGCATAGGAGATAGAATATGCAAAATATTGATCTTTTCTTCTTGCAGTATTTTTGTAATTTTGTTGGCGGTGGGGAAAGACAAGTACCACCTACCTTCCGATTTAGGCAATAATATCGAAGCGAATCTGTAAACTTTAAAGCCGTCTAAATAATCATCTTTGGGATTTTGGGGAGATCGGGCTGCGATAAAAATTATCTTGTGTCCCCTGTTTCTTAAACGTTCGGCAAACCGAAGAGTGGAAACCAGAACTCCGGCTTTGTATTCGCTTATCGGATCGCAAACCATCGCGATATTAAGTTTTTTTTGAATTTTTTCGGATTCGCCGGACATAAAAATATTTTTAATCGGAAAACAATTTTAACTTTCTGACGGTAATAAAGAAAATGCCGGCCAACCCAATAATGATCGCCATGGCGGCGTAATAATTTAGATATCTGTTAATTTGATGATAAGCGCGGCCGAATAGTGCGCCGACGGTGATTAAAACAATCGATTGGACAGCTGTTGTAAGAAAGCAAATCGTTATATATCGCTTATAGGGAACGCGCAGGTTCCCGGCGGCCAAAAGGCCGGTGATACCGATGCCATGGAACAGCTTTGATACGGCAATCGCTTTATTCCGATGCAGACGGAAATAATCCTTGACGCGGTTTATTTTCTCTTTATGTTTTTTAAAATAGCGGCTGAAAATCCCGCCGCCGCTCGACCGGCCGATCCAATAAAAACCGCTGTCGCCCGCCACGTCGCCCGCCACAACCACAATAAAAGCTATAAAGATATTAAAAATACCTAAGGTTGACAAAAAACCGGCAATCACCGTTACAATCGGCCCCTCTACAACCGCTATCGGGAAAAGAAGCAAATATCCGTATTTGGTCAGAAGTAAAATCACCGTTTCCATTTCTTTAATAATAGTACATAATTCGTCATTTTCAAATACTGTTTTCTAATCAATAGCTTCTGACCATTTGATAATTTCAATTGGCGTTTGGAAATTTAAAGCCATATGCGGTCTCTCGGTGTTGTAGTAATGAAGAAATTCGGGGATTTCTTTTCTCCAAATCTCGAAATTCCTTGAAATCCGGTGGAGGCATTCATCCTGTAATGTTCTGATAAACCTCTCAATATGGCCGTTGTCTGTCGGAGTCCTGACTCGGCTATGCCGATGGCTGACGCCTTGGCATTCCGCCATCTTGGTGAACCACTTTGAGAATTCGCTGCCATGGTCGGTCTGAATTGTCCGGAACGGGAAAGGTGATCGTTCTTTGGCTTGTTTCAAGAATTTAATGGTAGCATAACCACTCACGCGCAATACCGGCTCCGCGTACGCCCATCGGGAATTAACATCAATCAAAGCGTAGGCGCTTAATCTGTCTGATGGAATTCCCTCATGCACCGTGTCAATTTCAACGAGAAATCCCGGTTTTTCAGGCATTGGCCTTTCCGGATATTGATGCCATTTCTTCCATCGGGAGTATTTGCTGATTCCAAGGCGACGGAACACTCTCTTAACCGACGAGATGCTTACTGCGATTCCTTCTTTCTTCAATCTGTAATGGATGATTTCAGCGCATTGGCTGCGTTCATCCCGCAGAGCGAGGATGCGGGAAACGATTTCAGACGAAAGCTCTTTTGGATGATGCTCTGGCCTTGATGATCTGGTCGGAATTACCAGTTGGCCGTATGGCCCGTATACCGGCGCTCTCTTTAACCAATTTAAAACCGCGTTGTGGCTGAACCCGAAGTGACGAGCTGCTTCTCTAACGCTTTTCCCTTGCCGCACTAACTCAACCGCTTGCATGCGGACTCGAGGGAGATTGGGATTGTTTGTATATGGCATATACATATCATTTTAACTCACAGGTGGTCACAAGCTATTGAACCATGACAAATACTTGACAAAAATTCACAAATCAGTTAATATTATCACGATAAAAAGTTCCTAAAAAATTCCCAAAAGGAGGGATAAAATGAGATGGCTGCCCAATATTTTGTCCGGTTTTCGGTTGTTGGCGGGATTTCCGATATGCTATTTTGAATTTCAGAATCGGTTGATGTCGGCATTGCTTCTTATTATTCTGGGATTCCTGTCCGATCTCATCGATGGACCCATCGCGCGAAAATTCAAAACAGAAACAAAAGGCGGCAAGATTTTAGATCTTTCGGCCGATATATGCATGGATGAGCTTATAATAGCAGGACTGCTGATATCGGGAAGGATTTACTGGCAGTTCGCGATATTATTGGGAATCGCTATTATTGTTATAAGATTCCCGGTAATATTTTCTCGGCCGTTTTTAATGAAATTGGGATTTTTTGCAATACCTTTTTACGGCGGAAGTATGATTTGGTTAATTGCATCTGTTGCCAAAGATGCTGTTGGCATACAGATTTTCCGCCGTTTAATGGCCATAGCATGTATTGTGAGTATCGCCGTTATTTGGCTTAAAAAAAGCCGGATAATAAGCGATATAAAAAAATTAAAAGGGCTCTTATAAGAGAGCCCTTTTATTATTTCATTGGTTATTTCCCTGCGACATTGACGGGCGGATTTGAATCGACTGGGCAGTGATACTGCCGTCCTGATTTTTCGATCCGGTAATCATAACTTGACTGCCGATCGCAAGATCCGCGGCCGAACCTGCCGCCGATTTCAAAATTTTGGCGGCGGTCGAAAAGAAAACAATCTGCGAGCCGCCGTCTCGTGTTTTGACGGTAATGCTCGTATCGTCTTTTTTTATAATTTCTCCTCCCGAAAATCCGCCGTTTTGATTGCCGGCGTCGCCGCGGCTATTTATCGAATATCCGCCGCGAAAATTTTTTAAGTTCACCGCGCTGTTTTTGCCGCGCGAATCGCCGAAATAAAATCCCGCGCTTCCCGCTATCACGGCGGTTATGATAACCGCCAATAAAACTTTTTTGTCCATATATTTTTTAATTTTAATTTCTAAATTTTAAATTTTAAATTTGAATTCAAATGACAAACGCTAAATTTTAATTATTCGTATCTCAACGCTTCGATCGGATTGAGGGCGGCGGCGCGGCGCGCCGGATAATACCCGAAAACGATTCCGATGGCCGCCGAAACTCCGAAAGCCAAAAGAACCGAAGCCGGCGAAACGCTTGTGCTTATGCCGGCGAATTTACTTACCGCCGAAGCGGCCAACCAGCCGAAAACGATACCGATGATGCCGCCGAGAAACGTAAGCATAATGGACTCGGCGAGAAACTGCGAATTGATATCTTTCTTTTTGGCGCCGATGGCTTTTCGGAGGCCGATTTCTCTTGTTCTTTCGGTTACCGTCGTCAGCATCATATTCATAATGCCGATGCCGCCGACCACAAGCGATATGCCGCCGATCGCGCCCAAAAGCATTGTCAGCGTGCCGGTAACGGACGAAGCTGTCGCCGCGATGTCGGTCTGATTCAAAATACTGAAATCGGCGGCCTGCGCATCGGATATATGATGCCTCTGCGTCAAAAGATCGGAAATCTGCTGTTGGACGTCGGACATCGAATTTTGATCCTGCGCCTCGACGCTGATCGTCGTGACATAATCGCCTCCCGCCAGAAATTTCTGGGCGGTCGAAAGCGGGACGAAAACCATATCGTCCTGACTGCCGAAACCGCTGCCGCCTTTGGCTTTCGTTATGCCGACAACCGTGAAATTGACTTTATTGATCCGAATCGACTGCCCAATCGCTTCCGCGCCCGCGCCGAAGAGATCGTCGCGGGTCGTCGGACCCAGAACTGCGGCTCGGGAAAGCGATCTGACATTCTGATCGGTAATAAAAGAGCCCTCATCGATTTCGACATTGCGGACTTCCGGATACGATGCGGTCGTCCCGATAACCGAAACATTCGTGTTCGTCCCCCGCGCCACAACCTGGTATCTTCTCGATATTTCCGGCGCCACGGCTTTTGCCGAACCTACCTGCTTCGCGATGGCGTCGGCATCGTCCCGCGTCAGCGATTGCGCCGAGCCGCGGCCGGAGCTTATTTCCATTCCCGGCCCTTTCTGCGCGCCCGGCATTACCAGAATCAGGTTTGAACCGATCGATTGGATGCTCGATTCGATGGAATTTTGCGCCCCCTGCCCGATCGACACCATCGCTATAACCGAACCGATGCCGATAACGATGCCTAAAATCGTCAGGCCGGATCTCATTTTATTAACGGTGAGCGAAGAATAAGTTTCTTCTATTAAATCGGAAATTTTCATACTTTTAACGCATTTGCTCGGATTTTTTTATCTTCGACGATAAGGCCGTCCTGAATATGGATGATCCTGTCGGCATGCTCCGCCACCGCCAACTCGTGAGTGATGAGAGCGATGGTATTCCGGCGATTCAAATTAAGCTCCCGAAAAGAATTAAGAACGATTTCGCCGGTTTTGGTATCGAGATTTCCCGTCGGCTCGTCGGCAAGAATAAGCGACGGATCGTTCACGAGCGCTCGAGCGATGGCGACCCGCTGAATCTGGCCGCCCGAAAGCTGGTTGGAAAGATGATGCCAGCGATCCGCCGGAAGACCGGCGGCTTCGAGAGAACGGCCGGCGATTTCTGCCCGCTCCGGCTTCGGAACGCCGGAATAAACAAGCGGCAGTATGACATTGCGCAAGGCCGTGGCCCGCGAAAGAAGATTGAAAGACTGAAAAACAAAACCGATTTTTTTCTTTCTGATATCGGCCAATTCGTCGTCGGAAAATTTAGAAATGTCGCGGCCGTCGAGCCGATAAGTTCCGGACGACGGGCTGTCCAAGGCGCCCAAAATATGCATCAGCGTCGACTTGCCCGACCCCGACGGACCCATAATCGCCACGAATTCGCCGTCTTCTATCTTAAAAGACACGCCCTTGACGGCGGCGGTTTCGACATTCCCGTTTTTATAAATTTTTGTTATGTTTTCGCATTCAATCATAATGTGAATCGTTTCATCGCATCGCACCGGCGGGAAATTTATCTGCCGAGGAACATTCCGGGCATTCTCGCCCCGCCGCTTCGCGTTTGCCCCGCCGCCGGCGCGGAAGAAGCGGAAGATGCGGAAACGGTTCTGATTACGATAAGATCGCCCTCGTTCAAACCGCTTGTGACTTCCGTCATCGAGTCGTTTGAAGCGCCGATTTCGACCGGCTGTTGTTTTGGAGTGAATTTCAAAATCATCGCCGCGTTTCCGCTTACGCCGTTTTTACCGATATTTTCCGCGGCATCGGGGACTTCCACGTAAGACGCTCCGCCCTGCGATTTAACCGCCCCGTTCGGCGCCAGCAGAACATTTTGCCGGACATCGGTAACAATCGCCGCGGAAACGCTCATCCCCGGCTTGATGCGGCCGTCTTGAGTGTCGAAAGAAATTTGAACGGCGTAGTCGACTACCCCCTGCGTCACCGTTCCGACGGCGTCTATCTGCGCCACTTCGCCGGAGATGGTCAGATTGGGCACGGCATCGAAAGTCAAAGTCGCTTTCTGGCCGAGCTTCACTTTCGCGACATCGACTTCGTTCAAAGAAATATCGGCGATCTTTTGATTGGTGATAATCGTGGCGGCCGCGGCGCCGGAAGATGCGGAATCGCCTGTTTTGACGTTGATCTTGGCGACGATACCGCTTATCGGCGCGCGAATGACATAGTCGTCGAGATTCGCTTCGGCGTCCGACAGCGAATTTTGCTTCTGCTGGACGGCAATTTTTTGAGACGCGACATCGAGCGGCGTATTCTTTACGGTATTTTGGACGCCTATCATATCCGAAAGGTGGCTGTTGGCCTGGCCGATGTAATTTTGGAGATTGGCGCGGTAAGACGACGCGAGCGCCGGCAATATTTTTTCGGGATGGGAAGAATCGTAGTCGGCAAGATAATCCAAAAGATTTTGCTCGCTTTTAAGCGCCTGCGCTATCGATTTCGCGGCGTCGACGGTTTTATCGAGCAAATCCGACGTGGCGGCCGCGTCGGCATAGCGGCTGGTGTTTTTATAAACCGTTAAAACCGCGTCATATTGGGAACGCGCCGCTTCATAATCGTTTTCGGCCGCCGAAACGAAAAGCGCCGCCTGGTCCCTGTCGTTGTTGTAAACGAAATCCTGATAATAACCTTCGTTGCTTTGATTACTGCTTAATGTGCTGCCGTTGATGATCGTTTCCGCGCCGCTCACAATAGCCGGCAGATCCAAAAAAGCGCTCGAAATGCTGTTAAAAGAATCTTCCTGAATTTTTACCGGATCGGCGGAAGACTGGTTTAATTTTTCCAAATCGATATTGGCGTTTTCCAGGTTTATTCGGGCGTCTCTCACCGCTTTTTCCGCATCGGAAGAATCCAGTTTAGCCAGAATCGCGCCGGCATTTACCCATTGCCCTTCGCTGACGCCGACATAAACGACATCGCCCGAAACTTTCGGGTTGACATCGATTTGATTTGAAACATCGACTTGTCCCGTGCCGGAAACGGAAGAAACGAGAGTTCCTTTTCGGACCGCCGCCAGAACATACTGCGAAGGCGCGGACGAGCCGCCGAATTTCCCGTAAGCGTAGTAGCCGGCCGCCAGAATAACGGCCGCCAGAAAAATCGAAAGCGATTTCCGCTTCGAAATTTTGCCGTGAATTTTTTGTAAAAAATTTTTCATAATTTTTGGATTTAGAAAGGAAATCTCATAAACGCTCGCGGCGCGAAAGAAGCTGACGACGAAGCCGGCGCCGGCATAATCCGCACAAATTTCGCTTCGATTTGCCCTTGATCGTTGGGCCGGCCAATAGCGACGATAAAATCGCCGATTTGCAAATCGCCGATTTTCGCGCTTTCCGAAAATTTTCTGATGGCGTCTTTTTTTACCAAAATCGTTTTTTCGGCGCCGTCTTCTCCTTTCACGATAAGCGACGGCTGACCGCCGGCGGCGGAATCGATTTCGATTATTTTCCCCGCCGCTCCGTACGGATCGATAAATCCCCTTTCTCCCAATTTTCCGAACATCGCGCCCATCATTCCGCCCACCGCTCTCGACCCGATAAAATTGGCGCGGTAATTTTCCGCCCAGCGATAGGAAAACTCCGCTTTATGAAAACCTACGAAAACCCCGGCGGCGAAAATCAAAAACGCGGCCGCCAGTCCCGCCAGCGCCAGTGCAATCGCCATAAATTTTTTCGATTTGATGAAATTTTTTACATCCATATTTTTTTATTTTTATTTATCGCATCGCCCGTCGATTGAATTTTTTCGAAATATATCACGGCAAACCGCAGAGCGAACATCAGCGCCGCCGAAGAAGCGAAAAAAATCGAAAGTGCCACAACCGGCATCGATTCCAAAACGGCCAGAACAGAATATTTGTAAAAGGCGGAAACCGCGAAAGCGTCGGAAAAAACCGCCGAAACCAGGGAACGGAATTCCGATCCCGCCAATTCGGCGCTTAAAACAAAGATCGCCAGCGCAATCAGCGCGACGCAAACCGCCAGCGCCGCCGAAGAGGCGGAAAATTTGTTTTTGAGCGACCGCAGTCTTTTTTCAAGTTTCAGCCGCCCGGCCACTATCCCAAAAAGCCGCCTTGGCGGCTTATTAATGGAACGCGTTTCTTCAAAATCGGTTTGTCTTTCCGTCATCTCTTCTGCCATACAATACGACACGCGACCCCTTTTTGGTGCGGTATCAAAAAGCGGGCCGGGGCGACAAAATCAATGCATTGATTTTTCGGCGCAAAACAAATGCCTCTCGAAGAGAGGCATTTTACAAATCCGAAATTACGCCAATATATCTTTAAGCCGCGCGATTCCTCTGCGATACCTGCTTTTGACGGTATTAAGCGGCTCTTTGAGAAATTCGGAAATTTCGCGGAAATTAAAGCCGCCATCGTGATAAAGTTTTATAACCGATTTATAATTTTCCGGTAATCCTTCGACGGCCAGCCGGGCGTTTTGCGCAAAAATCGCGTCGTCGTATTCAAACGGCGCGGCCCGCTTTTCGTCGGCAATGCTATCGGAAAAATTTTCCCCGCTTTCCTTGTCGAGAACGGAAAAAGGCACGTCGCGCCGTTTTTTAAGCCAGTCCAAAGCCGTATTTTTGGCAATAGCGAAAAGCCAGACGCGGAAATTTTTCGACCGGTCGAATTTTTTAAGATGTTTCCAAACTTTTACGAAAATTTCCTGCGTTATGTCCGAAGCGCCGTCGGAATCGCCGCAATACCGGCGGGAAAAACCGTAAACCGGCGCCAAATAGCGCCGCACGATTTCTTCCAGAGCCGATTCGTCGCCCGAAAGGTATTTTCCGACAAGTTTTTCATCGGAGAGATTTTTCATAAAAACGCAAAAGTGAAATTAAATTCAAGCCGCGGCGGTTTCTTGCGCCGGGACCGCGGCGGCAGTGGCCGGCATTTCAACCGCCACGCCGGACGGAGCGGATGCCGACTTTTTATGAACCGGAATTTTCGCTCCGGAAATTATTTTTCCGGAAACAAGCAGATTGTGGACGGTCGGCGACGGCTGGGCGCCCTTGCCGATCCAGTATAAAATCCTGTCTTTGTTCAAAGACAGCGCTTTTGTTTTGCGATCGATATTGCCGAGCAATTCCAAATACTTCCGCTTCGGTCCGGCGGTTTTTTCCGTAAGCACCACTCTGAAAGTGGCGGTATGTTTTTTTCCTGTTTTTTGAAGCCGTATTATCAACATTTTTTTGATTACATTTCCGGCATTCCCGGCATCGCCCCTCCGGTATGGCCGTGTTTTTCTTCCGGCAGATCGGCAACCAGCGTTTCGCTGGTAAGAAGCATCGACGCCACCGAAACGGCGTTCTGCAAAGCGGTGCGGGTAACTTTCAACGGATCGATAATGCCCTCTTTCATCATTTCGGCGTATTCGCCGGAAGCGGCATTAAACCCGATTCCCTTTTCCCTGCCGCTTAAAGTTTGAATCACGTCATTATCGTCTTTATTGGCGTTTTTGGCAATAGTTCTGACCGGGGCCTCAAGAGCGTTCACCACAAGCCCGATGCCTTTGGCCTCGTCGCCGAATTCGGCGATGCCGGCCGTTTTGGAATTTTTCATTTCTTTGGCGGCTTCGAAAAGCGCCACGCCGCCGCCCGAAACGATGCCTTCTTCGATGGCCGCCTTGGTGGCCGCCACCGCGTCTTCGATGCGGAATTTTTTTTCTTTCATTTCCACTTCCGTCGCCGCGCCGACTTTTATCACCGCCACGCCGCCCGACAATTTCGCCAGTCTTTCGCGCAATTTTTCTTTGTCGAATTCCGACTCCGACCGTTCGAGCTGTTCTTTTATCTGCGCCATTCTTTTGTCGATGTCTTTTTTCGATCCGCCGCCGTCGACAATGGTGGTGTTGTCTTTATCCGCCACCACTCTTTTCGCCGATCCCAAAACATCGATGTCGGCGTTTTCGAGTTTCATGCCTTTGTCTTCCGACACGGTTTCGCCGCCGGCAACCGCGGCGATGTCGCCGAGCATTTCTTTGCGGCGATCGCCGAAGCCGGGCGCTTTCACCGCCAAAACATTGAAAATCCCGCGCAATTTGTTGAGCACCAGCGTCGCCAGCGCTTCGCCTTCGATATCATCGGCGATAATCACCAGATTCTTGTTGCCCGATTTTATTACTTTTTCGAGAAGCGGCATAATTTCCGAAAGCGACGAGATTTTTTTATCGGTTATCAAAATATACGGCTTTTCCAAAACCGCCTCCATCCGTTCGGCGTTGGTGATCATATACGGATTCACATAGCCGCGATCGAATTGCAAACCTTCCACCAACTCATAAGACACATCCATCGTCTGGCCTTCCTCGACGGTTACCACCCCTTCTTTGCCGACTTTACCGATCACTTCGGCGATAAGCGCGCCCATTTCCGCGTCATTGGCCGAAATCGCCGCCACGTCTTTTATTTTTTCTTTCGTAACGGGCTTGGCATTTTCTTTCAGATGCTTGGCGATTTTTTCCATCGCCTTGTCCATCCCCCGTTTCAGAATCATCGGATTGGCGCCGGAATCGATGAGATTGATTCCTTCGGCGATCATCGCCTGCGCCAAAACGACGGCGGTGGTGGTGCCGTCGCCGGCAATATCGTTGGTTTTCGACGCCGCTTCTTTGACCAATTCGGCGCCGATGTTTTCGAATTTGTCTTTAAGCTCGATTTCTTTGGCGATGGTTACGCCATCGTTGGTAATCGTCGGCGCGCCGAAACTTTTTTCCAAAACGACATTGCGCCCGCGCGGCCCGAGCGTGATTTTCACCGCGTCGGCCAGCTGATCAACGCCTCTTTTAACCGCTTCGCGCGCTTTTTTGCCTGAAATAATTTGTTTCGCCATATTTTATCGGTAAAAAATTTTTTAAAATTATTTTAAAACCGCCAGAATCTCGTCGTCTTTCGGATCGGACGACAAACTTAAAACTTTATATTCGGCGCCGTCGATTTTGAATTCCGTGCCGCCGTATTCTTTGAAAATAACGATATCGCCTTTTTTGACGCCGAATTTTTTAATGCGCTCGCCGTCGCCGATCGCCATCACTCTGCCTTGCGCCGGCTTTTCTTTGTTTACCGTATCCGGCAAAATGATGCCCGATTTGGTTTTTTCCGCTTCTTTCACCGGCGACACCACGATCCGGTCGCCGAGCGGTTGGATTGAAATTTTGGTTTTTTGCGCGGACATTATTTTAATGATTTAATTTTTACAACGTAATTGTAGCTTTGTTTCCGGTTTTGTCAATGAAGAAGCCCTCGGCGTGTTGCCACGCCGAGGGCTGCATTGCAGGAATCCAAGGAGCAAAGGTTCCAAAAGGATTAAGGAATCAAAGCTCTAAGGACCTGAAACTACTTGCGGACTGCGGCGAACCGGTAGATAGCGTACCAGTCACCCTCGACCCAGCCGAGGCCCAGGAAGCGCCCCGAACCGCCCCAGTAGAGACACGGAACACCGCGGCCGCCACTCTGGTACTGCCAGACGGAACCGAGAGCCACGATCGGAAATTTCTTCTGGATGTCGGGGTACTTCTCGCCGAAGGCGAGGAGCTCGTGGAGCTCGGCGGGGCGGTAGCCCATTCTGTCGAGCTCTTCGAGCACATCCTTAGTTAAGAGAACACGGTTAAAGTGGACGAGTTCCACTTTAACATCGGCTTTTTCCGTTCTCTGGGTCGAGAAGTTCTTGGCCGTGATGTTGCTGTTTACCCAGTCGTAGCAACCGAGCTTTATGGCATCCTCGACTAGAAGATCGTAGTCCACGAAGAGAGGGTGGGAGTTGCTGACAGTTCCATGTTGTTCCATTGCTATTCCTCCTTTCCGCTTTGGCGGATTTTGTGGTTTATCCTTTATATCCCGCACCATGCGGGAGTCAAAGACTTGCCGGTTTATTTGTATTGCAAAGAGCTTAATTATGTCTTGATATACCAAGTTTTAATTTATTTATCAATGTTAAAAGGTAATGTCCACACGCCGGCTTGCCAGAAAAAATGTTTGTTGCTAATATAAAGGCATCGGCGTATCGTTATGATTATCAATTTTTTGTTTCGGATTGTAGCAAATGGGCTGGCGATAATCGCGGCGGCGAAATACGTGCCGGGAGTGGTTTATCGCTACGAACCGGTCAGTCTGCTGAAAATTGCCCTGATATTCGCTTTGGTAAACGCTCTTTTGAAACCGGTTTTGGAGTTCATTTTCCGGCCGTTGATTTTCCTGACGATCGGATTTTTCGCGGTTGTCATCAATTTATTTCTGGTCTGGCTGGCGACGCGGCTTTCGCCTCCCCAGCTGTTCATAAATGGCTTCGTCGCTTATTTTTGGACGATGATTATCGTGGTCGCGTTTAACACTCTGGTTTCTCTTTTCAAACATAAAAAATAATATGGCAACAATTTTACCGATAGCGCAAATCATAATAGCGGCATTGCTTATCATCGCCGTTCTTTTCCAAAACCGCGGCAGCGGGCTGTCTTCGGTTTTCGGAGGCGAATCGACTTTTTACCACACGCGGCGCGGAGCGGAAAAATTCATATTTTGGGCGACTATTATTCTGGCGATTTTATTTATCGCCGCCAGCGTCGCCTATTTCTTCATTTAAAAATTGCGTAAATTCTTTAAAACAAAAAACTGGGCGCGAATCTGGAAACGGTTCGGCGCGAAAGAAAAAATCCGGCTGGGTATTTTTTTTGTTTTGATTATTTTCGCGGCTTCATGGATTGTTCGGGATTTTTACCGCTCGCAAACCAGCGAAATTTCGGCTTCGGGCGGCGGTTATGTCGAAGCGGTTTCCGAATCACCCCACAGCATCAATCCGCTTTTGGCGACAAACGACGCCGACCGCGATTTGTCCCGCCTTATTTTTTCATCGCTTTTGAAATATGACACGGGCGGCGGGCTGGCGCCGGATCTCGCGGCCGGTTATGCCGTTTCAAAAGACGGTAAAATTTACACCATAAAATTAAAAGACGGCGTTTACTGGCAGGACGGCGAGCCATTCGGCGCCGACGATGTTCTTTTTACCATCAACGCCGTCCAAAATCCGGCGACCAACAGCCCTTTGAGAAACAGCTGGACGGGGGTAAAAGCCGAAAGCCCCGAAAAAAACACAATCGTCTTGACTCTGAAATCCCCTTACGGCGGCTTTGCCGAAAACTTGGCGATGCTCGGCATAATTCCCCGCCATATATGGAGCAAGGTGTCGCCGCAAAATTTTCCTCTGGCGGATTTCAATCTCAAACCCGTCGGCACCGGGCCTTATAAATTCGTCAAATTGCAGAAAGATTCTCTGGGAAGAATAATTTCCGCCAATTTGGCCGCCAACGACAAATATTTCGCTCCGGCGCCGCTTATCAAAAATATTTCTTTCAAATTTTATCAATCGGAAGAAGAAGCGATTTCGGCTTTCAACAGAAAAGAAGCCGACGGCATACTCTTGCAGACGGCGCAAAACGAAAATCAAATCCGCGGCCTGGCGGATTCGTCGGTTTTCCGGCTCGCCTCGCCGCGCGTTTACGCGCTTTTTATCAACACCAATGATCCGATATTGAAAGATAAAAGCGTCCGGCTGGCTTTGAATTACGCAATCGACAAAAATTCGCTTTTCAAAAAACTGATCAGCGGCGAAGGAAAAATCGCCGTCGGTCCGATTCCGCCCGGCGAATCCGGTTCGGCTCCCGACTTGTCCGGATACGATTTCGATTCGCAAAAAGCCGGCTCGATGCTCGAGCATGCCGGTTGGACTAAAAATGAAAGCGGCGTTTACGCCAAAAAACTCGACAAAAAAGACAAAGAATCGTCGCCTTTGAAATTTTCA
>JAJYIB010000012.1 GCA_021790275.1 bacterium | reverse complement strand
ATCTACGATTTCGATTCGCAAAAAGCCGGCTCGATGCTCGAGCATGCCGGTTGGACTAAAAATGAAAGCGGCGTTTACGCCAAAAAACTCGACAAAAAAGACAAAGAATCGTCGCCTTTGAAATTTTCACTGATCACGATTCAATCGATGCAGATAGCGGCGGAAATGATAAGCAACGACCTAAAAAATGCCGGAATCGAAGCCGATGTCAAAGTCGTCTCGCTCGGCGACTTACAACAAAATTACATCAAAACCAAAAATTACGGCACCGTTTTGATCGGCGAATCCTACACCGCTTTTGCCGATCCGTACGCTTTTTGGAGCGGCGCGGCGATAAAAGACGCGGGGCTTAATTTATCATTTTATACGAACAACAAGGCGGACGGAATTCTGGCGGCCGCCAGAAAAATTTCCGATCCGGTGAAGCGGGCAAAACAGCTCGAAGAATTCCAAAAACTCGTTTTGGCCGACGCGCCCGCGGCTTTTCTTTACTCCCCCGATTATATTTATATCGTAAAAAACAACATTAGAAATATAAATCTCAAAGGAATGCTGATTGTTTCTTCTAACAGATTTGCGGGAATCGTCAATTGGTACGCTCAGACCGAAAGAATATGGAAGTGATAAATTTAAAAAACATTTCCGGCCTCCCCGTTTCGCTCGACGTTCGGAAACCGGATTTGATTTTCGGCGGCGATTTTCCTTTTACGGAAAAAACGGAAAGAAGTTTGGACAATTTGCGTCCGTATCTTAAAAATCCGAAAGCAATCGGTCCCGATCCGGCTTATTATATGTGGCGGCGCGTCCATCTTGAAAAAGACGATGAAAAATTCACAGCCGCCGGCTTGCGATACGATCTGACGCTTCTTGCTCCGGGAAAAATCGGCAATGAATTCGTTAAAACCGCCGGCCATAACCACCGGCCGCCCTATCCCGAAATTTACGAAGTGCTTTACGGCCGCGCGTATTTTCTTATCCAGTCATACGCCGACAACGATTGCAAAAGCGTGCAAGAAGTTTTTTTGACGGAAGCCGGCGCCGGAGAAAAATTTGCAATTCCTTCCGGTTTCGGCCATAATATGGTAAATATCTCCGACGAGCCGCTTTTAACGGCGAATCTCGTGAGCGATCGGGTTGGGCATAATTACGCGCCTTATAATGACAATCACGGCGCCTGCTATTATATATTAAACGGCAGACGAGCGATCGAAATCGAAAAAAATCCGAATTACCGCTCCGTCCCCGATATAAAAAAAATCCGAATTCGCGAATATCCGGAATTCGGTCTCGCTAAAAAAATTCCTTTATACGATTTGATAAATGCGCCCGACAAAATAGATTTTTTAAGCCGTCCGGAAAACAATCTCGACAAGCTCGGGTGGTGAAATTGGCAAACACGCACGGTTCAGGGCCGTGTGCCGCAAGGCTTGCGGGTTCAACTCCCGCCCCGAGCACCAATCACAAATGAAAAAACAAAAAATTACTCCAATCCTGTTCGATACATATATGGCTGTCATAAAAAACAGCGTCGGATCGAAAATGTTCCGCAATTCATACGCGAAAGTAAACGGCAAAAAAACCGATATTCTTGATGATGGCGAACTTTCCTGCGCTTTTTTCGTTTCTTCGATTCTAGCCATTTTTCCGCTGTTTGAACTGTTAAAATATCCGCCTCACGCCACGGTTGAAGGAACGGTCAAAGATTTGGAACGATCCGGCTGGCGTAAAATTCCCGCCGCGAAAGAACCGCAAATCGGAAGCATAATCGTCTGGGAGAAAAAAAATTTCGGCAAAAACGATTTTCACAAGCATATCGGTTTTTATATCGGCGGTAAAAACGCGATCAGCAATAGTTTAAAAAAACGGACGCCGATAATCCATCACTGGACATACGGCGAAAAAAACGGCCGGCCGGTCAGGAAAATCGAAGCGGTATACTGGAATAAAAAATTAAGTAAAAAATAAAAAAATGAAAACGGGTTCGAAAATCAAAATAATTCCTTTGGGCGGACTGGGAGAAGTCGGCCGCAATATGACGGTTTTGGAATATGAAGAAAAAATAATCATTCTCGATATGGGGCTGGGATTTCCGGAGCTTGATATGCCCGGCGTTGATTTCACCATCCCCAATGTCAAATATCTTGAAGACAAGAAAGACCGAATACTCGGCGCGTTTTTCACGCACGGCCACTACGATCATATCGGCGCCATTCCATATATCGCCGGAAAAATCGGTAATCCCCCGCTTTTCGCTGCGCCGCTCACGACCGCCATCATCAAAAAAAGGCAAACGGATTGCCCAAATGCGCCCAAGCTTAACATTAAAGCGATAAAAGAAGATGAGATGATAAAGCTCGGGCCGTTTTCGGTAACTTTTTTTCATGTCAATCACAACATCCCCGACAACTTCGCCGCAAAAATCGACACGCCGATCGGAACGCTTATCAACACGTCCGATTTCAAATTCGATCCGCACCCGATAAACGACCGGCCGGCCGATCTAATGAAAATAAAAAGCTTCGGCGACCGCGGCGTTTTGCTGTTGATGGAAGATTCGACCGGCGCCGAAGAAGAAGGCCATTCCGTTTCGGAAAAAACCATCAAAGAAAATCTCGAAATCATTTTCAAACAATCGGAAGGCAGAATCATCGCCGCCACTTTCGGATCGCTTTTAAATCGCGTCCAACAGCTAATTTCCCTGTCCGAGGCCTACGGCCGCAAAGTCGTCATCCAGGGGTTTACGATGAAAAGCAACGTCGAAATTTCCAAAGAACTCGGCTACATCAAAGCCGATAAAAGCACGATTATCGACGCCAAAGACATCAACCGCTACGCCGACGACAAAATTACGGTAATCGGCACCGGCGCGCAGGGCGAAAGCAACGCTTTTTTGATGCGCTACGCCAACGGCGAGCACAAGGAAGTCCAGCTGAAAAAGGGCGATACGATTATTTTTTCTTCGTCGGTCGTGCCCGGCAACGAACGATCGGTTCAGGCGCTTAAAGACAATCTGTACAAACGCGGCGCGCATGTTTTTCATTATAAAATGATGGACATTCACGCGTCGGGGCATGGCGAACGCGAAGATTTGCGGGAAATGCTGCGGCTTGTGCGGCCGAAATTCCTGATGCCGATGCATGGCTACTTTTCGATGATGGCGCGGCACGCCGAGCTTGGCGAAGAAGTTTTGAAAATGCCGAAAGATAGCATCGCTCTGGCGGAAAACGGCCAAGTCGTGGAACTGGCGGCGGATAAAATAACGGTTACGAAAAACTTCGTGGAATCGAATATCGTAATGGTCGACGGGCTTGGCGTCGGCGACGTGAGCAACGTCGTTTTGCGCGACCGCCAGCTGATGTCGGCCGACGGAATGTTCGTCATAATCGCCGTCGTCGACAGCCAGACCGGTAAAGTCAAAGGCGAACCCGACATTATTTCCCGCGGTTTCGTATATATGAAGGAATCCGGCGAACTTTTGCGTCAAACGAGAAAAAAAATAAAAGAAACGATTTCAAAAACGGTAATTCCCGGCACCGATATCAACTGGCCGTACATTAGAAACAGCCTGCGCGACAAAATCGGCAAATTCCTTTACGTCAAAACCCGCCGCCGGCCGATGATTTTGCCGGTCATCGTGGAGATTTAATAAAAATTTTAAATTTTAAGTTTTAAATTTTAATGAAAATCATATCGGGGATTCAGCCGTCGGGAGAACTGCACATCGGAAATTATCTCGGCGCGATAAAAAACTGGATAAAACTTCAAAACAATTCGAAAAACGAATGTATGTTTTTTATCGCCGACTATCATTCGATCACCGAAAATTACGATCCGAAGCGCAAACCGGAAGAGATTTTAAATCTGGCAGCCGATTTGTTGGCTTTGGGCATCGACCCGAAAAAATCGGTCATTTTCCAGCAATCGAAAATTCCCGGCCACGCCGACTTGGCCTGGATTTTCAACACGCTTGTAAAAATACCCGAGCTAGAACGAATGACGCAGTTTAAAGACAAAGCTGTCATGCAAAAAGAAAATATCAATATGGGCCTTTTCGATTATCCGGTTTTGATGGCCGCAGATATTTTGATTTACAAAGCCGACGCGGTGCCGGTCGGCGAAGATCAGACCCAGCATTTGGAACTCGCGCGCGATATCGCCCGCCGCTTCAATAACAATTTCGGGCCGACTTTTCCCGAACCCAAATCTCTTTTAACTGAAACTCCGCGGATTATGAGCCTGACCGACCCGACAAAAAAAATGTCGAAATCGCACGGTGAAAAATCATATATCGCCCTTTCCGATTCGCCGGAAATTATAAGCGACAAAATAAAATCGGCGGTCAGCGATGCCGGCGGCGGAAAAGACAAGCGCGGCGGCGACAATCTGCTCGCCATTTTTGAATCTTTTGCGGAAACAAAGGAGGAAAAAAACGAATACTCAAATTATAAAAGAGAACACACGAACGGAAAATTGAAATATTCAGAATTCAAGCCGCGCTTGGCCGAATTGATTTCCGATTATTTCGTCGATTACCGCCAAAGGCGCTCCGAATTGTCAAAAAATTCGGAATTCGTGAAAAAAGTTTTGGAAAACGGAGCGGAAACGGCTTCGGCCGCCGCCGGAAAAACGATGTCGGAAGTCAGGCGGAAAATCGGCTTGGAAATTTGAGAAATTATTTTTCCCTTTCAATCAGTTTTTCCAGATCGTCTTTTACCCTGTTTAAAATAAGCTCATCATTGGCCTCGATGTTGAGACGGACGAGCGGCTCGGTGTTCGACGGCCGGATGTTGAGCCAAAAATCCGGCGTGCGCACGGTAAGTCCATCTAGCCAGTCGATATCATAGCCCTCAAAATTTTCGGAGATTTTTTTAATAAGCCCTTCGGGATCGGCAACTTTAAAATTGGTTTCGGGAATCGAAACGTATTTTGAAAGTTCGGCGGCCAGAACGGATAGACTTTTTTTCTCGCCGCTCAATATCATAAGCATCGTCAAAAAAGCGATAATACTCGAATCGGCGTAAAAATTATTTTGAAAATAATAATGGCCGGAAGATTCCGCGCCGAAAATCGCATCTTCTTTTTTCATCCGCTCTTTTATTATCGTATGGCCTATTTTTTCTCGAATCGCGATTCCATTGTATGCCTCGGCAATATCGTAAACGATTCTGCCGACCGTAGCGCCGCAGACGATTTTGCCGTAAGACCGGCGTTTTAAAAAATATCTCGCCATAATCGCGGCGATAATCGACGGATTTATTTTTTCTCCATTTTCATCGGCGAAAAAAGCCCGATCGCCGTCGCTGTCGAAAACATAGCCGAATTGGTAATGATCGTTATTTATTTCAATCGGCAATTTCTCGACAATGGATTTTAAAATCGGCCCGACGACGCCGGAACCGGCATCCGCCGAGACGCTCATCGGCCTTATCGCATCTCTGTCGGCAAAACTTAAAACGTGACGTATGTATTCGTCTCTGATATTTCGCTCTTCGACAATCCCCTTTTCTCCGGCTTCTTCCCGGCCGGCTTCTGTAAACGGAATCAAATCGCCGACGTTAAAAAATTCGATGCCGCTTTTCATCAATTTGAAGCCGTTCCAATTTTCCGGATTGTGCGAAGCGGTAATCATCGCCGCCGGCAAATTGAAATGTCCGGAAGCGAAATAAACTTCGTCGGTCGAAGCCGCGCCGATGTCCCAAACGTCGAAACCGCCGTCCAGCGCGCCTTCGATAAACGATCTTTTTAAAGCCGGGGAAGACATTCTGTCGTCGGCGGCAACGATTATTTTTTCCGGTTTTTTGGTTTCGGTTTTTTTCAGATAATCGGCAAACGCCCGGCCGATTTTATAGGCCGCCGCTTCGTTTATTTCATCGGGATAAACCCCGCGAATGTCATATGCTTTGAAAATTTTTGGATTGACTTGACCCGCCATATATCATTATTATAATCGAACAGGAATAATTTTGAAAAATTATAAAAACAAACCGCGCCGCCGTAATTATATTACGGCGGGCGCGATAATCATAAATTTATGTCTCTTAAAATAGGAATAGTCGGATTGCCCAATGTCGGCAAATCAACGCTGTTCAAAGCCCTGACGCGGGAAAAAGTGAATGTCGCCAATTTCCCTTTCGCCACTATCGATCCGAACGTGGGCATCGTCAAAGTGCCCGACGAGCGGCTTTTAAAACTCGGCGAGATGTCGAAATCGAAAAAAATCATTCCGGCGGCGGTCGAATTCGTCGACATTGCCGGCTTGGTGAAAGGCGCGCACGAAGGCGCGGGACTCGGCAATCAGTTTCTGGCGAATATCCGCGAAGTCGACGCCATTGCCGAAGTCGTCAGGGATTTCGAAAATCCCGAGATCATTCATGTCGAAAATTCGATAAATCCGAAGCGCGACATAGAAACGATCCAATTCGAACTGGCGATGGCCGATTTGCAAACAATCAACAAACATCTGGTAAAAATCGAGCGCGACATCAAAAGCGGCAAAAAACAGGCGCAGGAAGAAAAAGTTATTTTGGAAAAAATAAAAATCGTTCTCGAAGCCGGCGATTCGGCGGTAAAAGCCAATTTGGAAAACCAGGAAATCTCGCTGATAAAAGATTTGAATCTGCTTACTTTCAAGCCGTTTATTTTTATTTTCAACACAAGCGGCGACGGTGAAAAATATCTCGACCGTCCGAACCGCAAAATAAAAAGTGTGGCTATGAATCTTAAATTCGAAGAAGAGCTTTCGGAAATGAACGATGAAGAAGCGGCCGAATTTAAAAACGAGTCGCGATTGGGTAATTTGATAAAAGAATCTTACGACTTGCTCGGCCTTATCACTTATTTTACGACCGGCGAAGATGAAACGCGCGGCTGGACGATAAAAGCCGGATCGTCCGCGCCGCAGGCCGGCGCGGCCATTCATACCGATTTCGAACAAAAATTCATCAAAGCCGAAATAATAAACTGGCAAAAACTTTTGGAATGCGGCTCGTGGGCCGCCGCCCGCCAGCAAGGCCTGTTGCGCACCGAGGGCCGGGATTACATCGTCCAAGACGGCGACGTGATCGAATTCAAGATTTGAATTGACAGCGGGCGGATATTCGTGATAAATTGACGCAAATGAACGAAACGGAAAAGAAAAAAGAATACGAATTATCGTATCTTCTGACGGCGGAAATTTCGGAAAATAAAATCGATTCCGAAATCGACGAACTGAAAAAAATAATCGCCGATAACGGCGGCGGCGATGTCAGCGCCGAACCGGCGGCACAAAGACGGTTGGCATATCCGATTAAAAAACAAAATTGGGCTCATTTCGGAGTTCTATATTTTACCACCGGAAAAGAAGACGGCATCGAAAAAATAAAAAACGCGCTCGCTTTCGATAAAAAAATTTTGAGATTTTTTATAACCGCCGAGCCGATAAAATCAAAACCGGCACCGGTTTCACAAAGCGAAGCGGAAGAATCCGCGGAAAACGCGGAGACGCCGGCGGCGAGTTTTGATAAAAAATTAGAAAGCATCTTAAACAGATAAAATATGAATCTCAACAAAGTTTTCATACTGGGAAATCTTACCCGCGATCCGGAACTGCGGCAGACGCCGAGCGGTCAGAATGTCGCTTCTTTCGGCGTCGCCACCAACCGAATGTGGGTCGACCGATCGGGCGCCAAGCAGACCCAAACCGAATTTCATAATATTGTTTTGTGGGGACGGCTTGCCGAAATCGCCCACCAATATCTCGCCAAAGGCCGGCTTGTTTTTATAGAAGGCAGACTGAACACAAATGTCTGGCAGGATCAAAACGGCCAAAAACGCAGCCGCACCGAAATAATCGCCGAAAATATGCAACTCGGCCCGCGTTTCGCCGCGGCGCCGGACAGATACGCTCCTTCGCAAAGCGCGGCAACGCCCGCGGCGCGGAATTTCCCCGAGCCGGAAGCCGAGATTTTACCGGAAGTCCAGCTCGATGAAATCACGCCGGCGGTTTCCGCGGGCGAAGAAGACATTAAAGTCGAAGATATACCTTTTTAAACTATGGAAAAAAACCAGAAACTCAATCAAAAAAATATCTGCTATTTTTGCGCCCAGAATATCAAAGACGTCGATTATAAAAACGTGGAGCTATTGCGGCATTTTATTTCCGCGCAGGCAAAAATAATGCCTAGAAGAAGAAGCCATCTTTGCGCCAAACATCAGCGGAAACTGGCAAACGCGGTAAAGCGCGCCCGAACGATGGCGCTTTTATCGGCAGTGGCAAGATAATCCGTCTCGTTTTATCGAAAAATAATTTCAAACAGTCGTCGCCTTTTTTATTTCCTGCGCCAATTTTTTCGCCAAATCGCCGTTTTCTTTCAGATGCTGACGGGCGGCTTCAAGCCCCTGTCCCAGTTTTTGATTTTCGTAATTTATCCAAGTGCCGGATTTCGATAAAACGCCATATTTCAACCCGCAGTTTATGATGTCGCCTTCTCTCGAAATTCCTTCGTTATACATAATGTCGAATTCGGCGATTTTGAAAGGCGCCGCCACTTTGTTTTTAACGACTTTCACCGTAACGCGATTGCCGACTATGTCATCGCCTTTTTTTATCTGGGCGTTGCGCCTGACATCAAGCCGGACCGAAGAATAAAATTTCAACGCCATACCGCCCGGCTGGGTTTCGGGATTGCCGAAAAACACTCCGATTTTCATTCTCAATTGATTTATGAATATTACCGCCGTATTGCTTTTTGAAGCGATGGCGTTCAGTTTGCGAAGCGCCTGCGACATCAGCCGCGCCTGAAGACCCATATGCTGGTCGCCCATTTCGCCTTCTATTTCCGCCCGCGGCGTGAGAGCCGCCACCGAATCGACAACGATAACATCGCAAGCGTCGGAACGAACCAAACTTTCGACGATTTCAAGCGCCTGTTCGCCGTTGTCCGGCTGGGAAATCAAAAGATCGTTTATTTTAACGCCGATTCTTTTGGCGTATTCCGGATCGAGCGCGTGCTCGGCGTCGACAAACGCCGCCAAACCGCCGCGCTTTTGCGCTTCGGCGATGATATGCAAAGCCAGTGTGGTTTTGCCCGACGATTCCGGCCCGTAAATTTCGATTATCCGGCCTTTGGGAATGCCGCCGGCGCCGAGCGCCATATCGAGCGACAACGAACCGGTGGGGATGACGGCGACATTGACTCTCGGAATTTCTCCAAGCTTCATTATCGAACCCTCGCCGAACCGGTCTTTAAGAGATTTGACCGTTTCGTCGAGCGTTTTTATTTTGGCGTCGGTTTTTACCTCGTTTTTTTCCTCTTTTGGCTTAGGCATATCGTATGAAAATTTTTAATTTTTATTTCCCGTCGAAATTTTATTGAGTTTGCCTTAAAATATGCCTGACGATTTCTGTGGATTTGCCCAAACGGTTGACGGCTTTGACATCGATGCTGTTTTCGCCGGCGGCCAGCTGGACATCTTTGGAAAAATTACCGTCGGAATCGACAAAAATATTTTCACCGTTTATCGTCAGGTAAACGCCGCTATCGGTTTTGCCTTCTATTTTTATCGAATCCTGATTTACAATTATATCCCCTTTTGGGTCCATCGCCAAATTCGGCGGCCCGACGAGAAATTTGAACTGATAAACGAGATAGGCCGAAATCGAGATTAAAAGCAAAACTCCGATGAAAACCGCGATTTTTTTCGGTGTCAGAAATGGCGCGGCGGGTTTTTTCAAAGCCGCTCTGTCTTGAGAAATTTGCGGCGCCGGCGCCGGCGCCGGCGCCGCTTCGCGGCCGTACATTTCCGCTATTTTATTTTTATCGGCATCCAAAAATTTGGCAAGCCGGCTGAAAATGCCTTCGCGGTAAACCGCCGGAGGCAGTTTGTCGTATTCGCCGTTTTCTATCGCTTCAAGATAATAAATCTGGATTTTCGTGAGCGAGGCCAGTTTTTCCAGGCTCAGATTTTTTATCCGCCTTTTTTCTTTCAAAAATTCGGCCAGCGTTTTTTCTTTTTCTTCGTTCGCCATAATTTCGTCATGCGCCATAATCGGAAGAATCGAATTTATCAAGATAAACTTCCCTCGGCTTGGCGCCGTCGCCGGGGCCGATAAAACCATGCTCTTCCAAAATGTCCAAAAGGCGCGCCGCCCGCGCATAGCCGACACGAAGCCGTCTTTGCAAAAGCGAGGCTGAAGCTTTTTTCGCCTGGAAAACAACGTTTTTCGCTTCTTCCAAAAGATCATCTTCGGCATTTTCCGAAAATTCGTCCGAAGAAAGATCGGGCGACGGCTGGCTGTTTATTTCTTCCGCGGCCGCGCTGTCGCCTATTGACGATGAAGGATTTTTCTCGGCTATATAATCGACGACTTTTTTAATTTCTTTATCCGAAACATAAACGCCTTGAATGCGGCGCGGTTTCGAGCTGTCATTGGACAAAAACAGCATATCGCCATTGCCTAAAAGTTTTTCCGCGCCCGACATATCGAGAATCGTCCGCGAATCGATCTGGGAAGGCACCTGCAAAGCGACGCGCGAAGTGATGTTGGCTTTGATAAGACCGGTCAAAACCTCGACGGAAGGCCTTTGCGTCGAAACAACGAGATGGATGCCGACGGCGCGCGCCATCTGGGCGATGCGGATGATCATTCCCTCGACTTCGCGGCCGTAAGAAACCATTAAATCCGCCAATTCGTCGATAACGATGACAAGATACGGCATAAAAGATTCGGCATCCCGATTTTTTATCGCTTGATTGTTGAAACCGATAATGTCGCGCATTTTGTTTTCGGATAAAATTTCATAGCGCCGCTCCATTTCTTTCACCGCCCATCTTAAAGCGTTGATTGATTTTTTCCCGTCGCTGATGACCGGCGTCAAAAGATGCGGCAAGTCGCGGTAATAAGCGAGTTCGACGCGCTTCGGATCTATCAAAATGAATTTAAGCTGGGAAGGGCCGTTGCGCCAGATAAGCGAAGTGATGATGCTGTGGACGCAGACCGATTTGCCGGTTCCCGTCGCGCCGGCGACAAGCATATGGGGCATTCTCGCGAGATCGGCAAAAATGGCCGCGCCGCTGACATCGCGGCCGAGAGCGAAATTCAAGGCGCCGGATTTTTTGAAATTATCGGTGTCGAGCAAACTGCCGAGGCGAACGAGCGCGATGGATTTATTGGGCACTTCGATGCCGACAAGCGCCTTGCCGGGGATCGGCGCTTCTATTCTTAAAGGATGAGCCGCCAAAGCCAGCGCGAGATCGTTATGCAAAGCGACGATTTTCGAAAGTTTGATACCCTGGGCGGGGCGCAAAGTGTATTGCGTGACCGTCGGACCGACGTTTACCTCGCCCATTTCCACTTCGATGCCGAATTGCTGAAGCGTTCTTTTGATAATGTTGGCATTGGCTTTGATATCGCCCGACATCGGCCGGCTTTCCGCGCTTTCTATCAGGCCGATCGCCGGCGGAGTATATTCACTGCCGGCGAATTTGAAAATTTTCATTTCGTCGTCTTCTTTTTGGGGCGCGCCCCCGCTTTGCGGGGCGCGCGCGCCGGATCTCTCTTCCTTCACCGCCGCCGCAACCGGCTGATTCACAACGGGATTTACTTCCGCGGCGGATTTTTTATCCGCCGCTTTTTCGTCACCGCCGCTTTCATCCGTATTCTCTTCATCATCTTCGTCTTCGTTTCGGCCGATCTGAAACGGGATATTCATCATTATTAAAAATGAAACCAAAACGAAAGCGATAAAAAGGACAAGCGACGCCCAAAATCCGAAAATTTTGTTAAAAACCAGCGCCGCAAATCCGCCGACGACACCGGCCGCGTCGACGGAAGGCGCTATAAGCCCGAAAATGCCGAGAACCGAAACGAGAAAAAGCGAAGCGCCGAATATCGTCACGAAATAAATATGACGGCGGCGGGATTTCAAAAGTTCAAGCGCCATCGCCAAAAACACAAAAGGCAAAATAAAATAACCCCAGCCGAACAAATATCCGAAACTCTTGAAAATCAAATCGCCGAAAGGACCGGCTTCGTGCCAAATACTCAAAAAAACGACGATTGAAAAGCCGAAAAACAAAATCGCCAGAATCGCCTTTTTCGTCTGATCTTCCAAATCAAAAAGCGGATGTCTTGCGTTGCGAGAACGGACACTGTTGTCATTGCGGATTTTTTTCTTTTTTTTCCGCGCCATTTTTACAAAATTATCGTTTAATTTGCGCTTATTTTAAACCAAAAAAAAGCCGCTGGCAAGTCGCGACTTGCCAGCGGCGTAAAATTAAAAATTGATCTCTCCACGATTGGGAAGCTGACGGGAATGCCAGCACCAATGCCATGGTTCATATACTATCCCAGCGCCATTACACCGAGGATAAGATAAGTTGAACCCGAATTTATAGGCATTTTCGGAAAGCCAGCGAAACTCCTCGGACTTGTCAAAAACCGACAAATCCCGACCCGCCGGCGAAGAACCGATCACATCGATCGCCTGACAATCCGGCCAGCCGCAATGTTCGGAATATCCGGGCAGGGCGGCGATTTTTACAACTTTAAAAAAATCGAAATCATACTTTTTCAAATTGAAAAGAAAAATATACGACTGATATGCCGGCGCACGATAGCCCGACAAAATTACCAGCCGCCGGCCGGTCGCATTATGCAACGCTTTGTTCATCATCCCAAAAGCGATATAAGCCGTTTTGGGCAAAAACTGATCGGAAACGATTTTCCTTTTTCCATCCGGAAAAATCCGTTTTTGACCGATGATTGGAATCAATTTTTTCGGCCTTCCGACATTATGGCCGAAAAATTCCATTCTGATCCCGTATTCTTCGGGATCGATCCACAGGAACTTGTCCAGCAAATCCTTTTCGGCGTAATTCAAAACACGGACAAATTTGGGCAAAGAAACGATTTTCAAATCGTCGATTTTCTTCGCCTTTTCCAGAATCGAATCGATAACGGCAAAACTGCCGCGCAAAAATTCCGGCGTTTCTTTTTGCATTTTCTCCTCCTTTTGTCAAAAATCAATTTTTTATAAAATATCACATCTGAATTAAGATGTCAAAATTTTCCTACCGGCTCAATAATTATTTTATTTCAATGATTTTATTGCGCGAGGTATGGCCGACGGTAATACGCAACGATGAAACCGGAACGCGAAAATGCTTCGCCAGCGCTTTTACGACCGCCTCGTTCGCCCGTCCGCCGATGGGCGGTTCTTTGACGCAAACCGAAAAATAATTGTCGCCGATTTTTTCCACACTTTCCGTTTTGGAATTCGGCTTCGCTTTGACGATGATTTTCATCGGCGCGGCATTACTTGATTCCCAAAAGTTCCACCTCGAAAATCAACGTGGCATTCGCCGGAATGTGGCCGGGGATTCCCGCCGCGCCATAAGCGAGTTCCGGCGGGATCGTCAATTTTCTTTTTTCGCCGACTTTCATCCCCTCGACGCCGATGTCCCAACCCGGGATCACGTGCTTCGCGCCCAAAACGAATTCAAACGGAACGCCGCGATCTATGCTCGAATCGAATTTCGTTCCGTTTTCCAAAGTGCCGACGTAATTTACGGAAACTTTGTCGCCGGCTTTGGCCGCCGGTCCCGTCCCCTCTTTTAATATGTCGATTTTAACGCCTTCTTTATCCATCTCGCTTTGCACGGAAGGCATAGAAGTTCCGGCCGGCGATTCGGTTTTCGGTTTGGCAGGATAAAAAACATAAATCAACACAGCGGCGGCTATCAAAACGGCTAAAATAATTATGAATATTTTCATATTTTTATTAAATTGATTATTAATGATATCAAAATAAACGCGATCGAGGTTGTTGATAACTTCGTCTTGTCAAATTATATTAACATATAAGAACAAAACAATCATTCATTGCCCCCGACTGGGAAAAAAATCTTATTTATCAAAATCGGATGTGTGGGGAAAAGAAGTTTTGGAAAATATAAAAGAAACAGCAAGGCGATAAACATTGCCGATTTTGAATTTTAATTTTATAATAATAAAAATATGAAAAAACTCCTTATAATCGAAGATGAAATCGAACTTGCCAAAGTGCTCGAAGAAAAATTTTCCGACGAAGATTTTGAAGTAAAGCTTGCGTTCGACGGCGAATCGGCATTGCCGGAGGCAAAAAAATTTCATCCCGACATCATTCTTCTGGATATTCTGCTTCCCAAAAAAGACGGATTTATCGTGATCCAGGAATTCAAAGCCGATCCGAATCTTAAAAATATTCCTGTAATCTTTCTTTCCAATCTTGGCGAGGACGAGGAAATCAAAAAAGGTCTCGCGCTCGGTGCCGTCGATTATTACGTGAAAGTTCAGCACCCGATCAACGAAATTGTGGAGAAAGTGAAAAATTACGCCTTAAAAGGCAAATGATGGAGTTGAAAAGCGAAATCGACAGATTAAAAGCGAACAAAAAATCGCAGTTTATGATCGAAAATCACAAATCCACTCTGAATGCCGAAATGGCGGTGGAAGCGATTGAATATAGTTTTGAAAGCGTTATTATCGCCGCCGGGCCGTCGCCTACCATTATTTATGTCAATCCCGCCTGGGAAAAAATCACCGGCTGGTCGAGCGGCGAAGTTGTGGGAAAATTAAACCCGCGCATTCTGAAATCGGGAAAAATGAGCCCGCAGTTTTATCGGGATATGTGGGCGAAAATCCTCAAAGGCGAACTGTTCACCGGCGAAATAACCAACAAGAGAAAAAACGGATCTTTTTACACCGCGGAAATCAACATCTTCCCTCTTCGATTAAAAAACGGGGAAACGGTTTATATAGAAATCGGTCGCGATATCACCGAAAAAAAAGAAATGGAGCAAAAGCTGGAAGACTATACGAAAAATCTCGAAAAAATCGTCGCCGAAAAAACGGCGGAAGCGGATAAAAAAACGGGAGAGGCGGAAAATACCGTCAGAGCTATGACCAATCTGACCGAAGATCTCGAAAATGAAAAAGAAAAAGCCGAACGGGAATCGGTGAAATTCCAGACGCTTTTGGCCAATGTCGGACAGGGACTGGTCGTTGTCGACGACGATTTGAAAATAATTTACATCAATCCGGAAGCGCAGAATCTTCTGGGATTGAATCAAAAAAACATCGGCAAGCCGTATTTCGAAATATGGGATATGGAAAATGAATTCGGCGATATTTTAAAAATCGACGAAAGGCCGATTACTCTCGCGGTAAGAGAAAAAAAGAGAATTGTAACCTCAAAATATTCCTATGTAAGAAAAACGGACGGCCAAAAATTTCCCGTCAATGTCACCGCCGCGCCTTTCGTATTCGGAGAAAAACTCGGCGGAGCGATAGCGATTTTCAGGGACATCACCGAAGAAAAAAAGATTGAGAGAGCAAAAAGCGAATTCGTATCTTTGGCGAGCCATCAGTTGAGAACGCCCCTGACGATAATTAAATGGTACGCCGAGATGGCTTCCGAAAATCCGGCCGGATTTTCGCCGGCGCAGAAAGAATATTTGCAGGAAATCAGATCGGGCGTCGAACGGATGGCAACACTTATAAACACCATAATGAGCGTTTCCCGCATCGAAATGGGAACTTTTGCTTCGGAAAAAATCAAAATCGATCCGGCAGAAACGGCGGATAAAGCGATAGACGCCCAAAAATTGAGAATAAGCGCCAAAAATCTCAACATAAAAAAAGAATACATAAATTTGCATCCGATAACTGTCGACATCAATATATTAAAAATGACGCTCGACAACCTGATTTCCAATGCCGTCGAATACACGCCGGAAAAAGGAAAAATCGAAGTGCGGCTGGAAATAAAAGATAATAATCTTTCTGTTCAAATCGCCGATAACGGCTACGGCATTCCGAAAGACGAGCAGTCTAAAATTTTTACGCGATTTTATCGCGCCAGCAATGCCAAAATGAAAACGGCGCAAGGAACGGGACTCGGCTTGTATCTTGTAAAATCGCTTCTCGAACAAGTGAGAGGTAAAATTTGGTTCGAATCCACCGGTGAAAATGCCGGCGCTACGTTTTTTGTCGAATTACCCATCGAAAAGTAAAATAATATAAAAAAATATGGACAAAACAAAACTTATCGAAGTCGTGGAAGATGAAAAGCCGATGTCCGACGCTTTGCGGGAAATTTTGGAAAAAGAAGGATTTGGCGTGATTGTCGCTTCCGACGGAATTACGGGCTATGACGTAGCCGTCGATAAAAAGCCCGATTTGATACTTTTGGATATCGTTTTGCCGAAAGTCAACGGGCTGGCAATGCTCGAAAAATTAAGGAAAAACGACTGGGGAAAAACCGTTCCCGTCATAGCGTTGACCAATTACAGCGAAAAAGAAATGATCGCCGAAGCGATGCGGCTCGGCATCAGCGAATATTTCGTAAAAATCGATTGGAATTTGGAAGATGTCGTCAAACAGATAAAAAGAAGATTGGAAATAAAATAAAGGTCGGCAAGACAGACCGATTTTAAAAAAATCAAAAATGAAAAACATAAATTACGATTTGGTAAAACTGCTTCATTCCAAACTCGACGGCATCTGGCGGCTTGAAAATTTTTACATCAAAGACGCCGATATAGCCAAGTGCCACAGTTTGCCGGCGCTCGAAAAAATCCTCGACGACGAGAAAAAGCACGCGGAGATGCTAAGATCGGAAATCGAAGGAAGAATCAAAGGAACTGGCAAAGAAGGAACACGGACGGGCAATCTCACCGTTTGAGCACCTGGAGAGGCAATTCGAGGAGTTCTTCAGAAGGCCTTTTTCCATGCTCAACCAACCC
>JAJYIB010000011.1 GCA_021790275.1 bacterium | reverse complement strand
ATCGAACCTCCGACCTTTTCGATGTCAACGAAACGCTCTACCACTGAGCTAAACGCCCCGATGCCGGTGCGAGCGCCTGGACTCGAACCAGGAACCGCGGAGGTATAAGCTCCGTGCTCTAACCAATTGAGCTACGCTCGCCGACATTTTGTAAATTACAACAAAAATCCGGATTTTTCAATTATTACGCGGCCGACATTATAGCTTCGAATTCATCGCGCTCGATGGTTTCTTTTTCTATAAGACGCTGGGCGATTTCTTTCAGTTTTTTCTTGCGCTGGGTAATAACTTTTTTCGCCGTGTCGTAAGCCGACAGAAGAAAATTTTTCACTTCATCGTCGATGGTTTGCGCCACGGATTCGGAGTAGTTTTTTTCGACGCCGAGTTCGCGGCCGAGAAATACCGTCGCGTCTTGATCGTCGAAAACAATAGGACCGATTTTTTCCGACATGCCGTATTCGGTGACAAGCCGGCGCGCCAGTTCGGTGGCGCGTTTCAAATCGTCGGAAGCGCCGGTGGTGAGTTCTTTGAAGATTAATTTTTCCGCCGCATAGCCGCCCATCAAAACCGCCAAATCGGCCAAAAATTCGCTTTTGGAATGAAGATGTTTGTCTTCGATCGGCAGTTTCATCGTATAACCGGCGGCGCGGCCGCGGGAAACCACGGAAATCTTATGGACCGGATCGGAATGCGGCAACACTCCGGCCACCAAAGCATGGCCGGCTTCGTGATACGAAGCGATTTCTTTTTCTTTTTTGGAAAGCATATGGGTGCGGCGCTCCGGACCGAGCAGAACTTTTTCGATAGCGTGATAAAAAGTTTCCTGCTCGATTATTTTTTCATTGTGCCGCGCCGTCAAAATCGCCGCTTCGTTGATGACATTAGCCAAATCGGCGCCGGAAAAGCCGGGCGTTCTTTCGGCAACCCGCCGCAAATCGACTTCCGGCGCGAGCGGCTTGCCGAGAGCGTGGATTTTCAATATCGCTTCGCGATCGTTGATGTCGGGAGTATCGATGACGATTCTTCTGTCGAAACGGCCGGGGCGTAAAAGCGCCGGATCGAGAATATCGGGCCGGTTGGTGGCGGCGATGATGATGACATTCGTCTCGCGATCGAATCCGTCCATTTCGACCAGAATCTGATTGAGCGTCTGCTCGCGTTCGTCATGGCCGCCGCCGAGGCCGGCGCCGCGCTGACGGCCGACCGCGTCGATTTCATCGATAAAAATTATCGACGGGGCGAATTTCTTGGCCATATTGAAGAGATCGCGCACCCGCGAAGCGCCGACGCCGACAAACATCTCGACGAATTCCGAGCCGGAAATATAGAAAAACGGCACATTGGCTTCACCGGCGATAGCCCGCGCCAGAAGCGTTTTGCCGGTGCCCGGCGCGCCGACAAGCAGAACGCCGCGCGGAATCCTGGCGCCGATATTCAAAAACTTTTTAGGATTTTTCAAAAAATCCACCACTTCCACCAATTCTTCCTTCGCTTCCGCAGAACCGGCGACATCGGAAAAAGTTATCCTTTTTTTGCCGTTGAAGGGGCCGAAGAGCCGCGCCTGCGACTTGCCGAATCCGAACATCGAAGAATTGGCGCGATTGGCCTGCCGCGTCATATACCAAATCAAAAAACCGACGAGAAGAAAAGGCAAAACGACGGGTAAAACGGTGCCGACCCAGAAACCGGCGCCGACATTTTGTTCGACCTGAATGTTGACGGCATCCAGTTTGGCGGAATCGACGCCATAATTTTTAAGCGTGTCGGAAAGCGAGCTTTCGACTTCTTTTTTAGCCGCGTAAACGCTGTTATCTTTCAAAGTTATATCCAAATCGTTGCCTTTAACAACGATTTTGGAAACTTCGCCGTTGTTTATTTTACCGACCAGATCGGAAAGAGCGAGAGTTTTCTGATTGCCGCCGGAATTGAAATAAGCGAAAACAAAGGCGATCAAAATCAAAACGCCCAGAGCGATAAAAATCTGGTTAATGAATTTTTTATAATTATTTTTTCCGTTTTTCATAATTTAAATTTTAAGCGGTTGTATAATAACCCAAAAATCCGATCGGCGCAAATCTGCAAATGAATCAAGAAATAAAAAAGCCCGCATTTGGCGAGCGCGATATCGCGCTCGCCAAATGCGGAACACATTAAAACAACAATTGTTTTTCCAGCCGCTTGTCCAAAAGAAAACGGCCGGAAATCGCCTCGTGAGTCGAGACGATCTTTACTTTTTTTCCCCGCCAGCCGGCGAATACGGCAAGTCCGTGAAAATCTCCGTCGCCGCTGACAATGACAAGATCGGTAATATCCGAATGATCGGCCAGAAACCGGCCAAATTCATCCATCCGCACATCGACCGAATCAATATCTTTGTCTTTTTCCATTGATCCGCTTTTTTTCGGGCAGAAAACCGGAAAAAAGCGGTGGATGTTTGACAAAGTCTTCACCGGCGGCGCTGTCCCATAAAACTCGGGAATAAACGCCGCCGCAAAGATAATTTCTCCGGCTTTAATAATCGGATCGAGAAGCCAGGAGAAGTCCATCAATCTTGTCGGCGATACGCTTTTGACCAGATTTTCGTAATCGATTAAGATTGCGAATTTCCTGGCAAGCGTCTTCTTCGCGGTTTTCCGGCGCTTTTTTTGCGCCGAATTTTTAGGCGTCCGGTTTTTCATCGGCCGCCTTCTTTGCCTTGATCCCGCGCCGGACCACGGCGCAAAAAATCGACAAGTTCCGTCTTAAATTTTCGGGAAGATCCGGACTTATAAAGATCTTCCCTGATTTTACCGATTCAAGCAGGAGATAGATTTTGGCCTTTCTTATCTCCTCCATTTTTCTCTCAAAGCCGCCGGCGTCTTCGAGAATAACGATTTTTTTGCCGTCGCTCCCCAAAAGCAAGGAGCCGCCCGGAAAAAATTTTCCGTTCTTATCATTTTCATCCAGCACCCTTAAAAAAGCAACGCCGTGATCGCCATCAAGAAGCTGATCAACCGAAATCGTCGCCTTCGCCTCCATCGCAAGGCAACGCGATTTAACTTCGTGTCTGATTTTTTCGGCAAAAACTTTGCCGAGTTTTTCGGCAAAATCCTGTTTCTCAATGAGAACGCAGAATTTTTTGCCGTAGATTTTTACGGTTAGCGCGCCGGCGTCAGTCGATTCAAGCGGCGAAAGCACTTTCAATTCAATTAACCCCGGCAAAGGAAGATTGCCCCCGCCATTCACGGCTTCGAGAATTGCCGCCTTGTCGGGCGGCAAAGTCGACGCCAATGCCAGAGCATATGCCTGTTTGGCAATAAGCACCAGACTTTCTTTCACCGAAATTGAGATGCCTGTCTGGCGGTCGGGCTTTTTTTCTTCAAGATTTAGGTGAGATGAAATTTCACCTTTCAATTCGGAAAATTCTTTAACGCATAAATCGCGCTCTTCCGCCGACGCCGCAGCAATATGGCGCGCGAAGCTAACAATGTCGAACATATGGTCGTAAATTACTGCCATATATTCCCGTGTAATCGTGATAGCCTTATCAATCTCCGCCTGGTTCGGAACGGAAATTTTTTTAATTTTCGGCACCCGGATGTGGCTTATTTCGCCATTCCCTCTCTTCTTCGCTTCCTCTTTGGCCTTTTCAAAGGCCATTTTCATATCTGTCATAATGCCTCCAAAAAAACTTTTTTCAACAATTATACGGCAAAGCCGAAAGTAAAACTTTCGGAGCTTCGTCTTCATTTACCTTCCGGCTCTGGACGACTACTTTATCGCCCAGTGTCCAAGCCCACAACTCAATATACTCGAAGCCCTTGCCGGCGCGCATTTTGATATACGCCGGCAAAAATTCACCGCTGGGCGTTTTACCAGGAAATGCCAGCGATAAATATCTATCGCTTTGACTGTTCGCGGCTTCAAAGCCGAAAGGCACGGCTTCGCCATGGCGTCCGGCAATCATCCATCTAATCGGTTTTTTAGAAGAATTTGTCTTTCTCGAAAAAATCAAACGATGGAAGAGTTTGCCGTCAACCGACGGCATGGAGAAAAGAATATGAGTCGTCTTTTCTCCATAATAGGATCCCAGTGCCGGCTCATAAAGCCGGACAACCGTTTCGCGCGACGATTTGTGAATCAACCCGTTTTTTTTATAAAGCGGATTAACTCCCAATTTCGCCGTCGCGGGAAACGTTGTTTCGAACGCGACGCTTAAGTCAGATCCAATCCGGTGAAACTTTTGCCAAATCTCATCCAATAAAATCCACCTCCTTTTTGGGATTATTAAAATTAAAAAGAACAATCAAAGATTGTTCTTTTTCATATACTACAAAACCGCGATTTCGTCAAACTTTCGCCAAACTCATCCGATGTTCTTCCGGCACAAAAGCCAGAATCTTGAATTGATATTTTTTACCCGCTTCTATCGCTTCCGCCATTTTTTCGTACGAATCGAATTCGGAAATATGGCAAAGCCCCTGCAAAGTTTCGTTTTGTCCCGCCACTTCGCCCGGGCAAGCCACCTCGACGAACGCTCCGAAAGGATTGTATTTTTTCACGAGGCCGTCAATTATCATTCCTTTTTCGAGAAAAGCCGACGATGTTCGCCACGGATCGGTTTTTAGCCGCTTCAAAGACAAAGAAATCCGGTCGTTGGCGATGTCGATAATCTGCGCCGTTACTTTGTCGCCGACTTTTACGAAATCGGCCGGATTTTCGATTAACTGCCAGCCAAGCTCGGAAATATGAACAAGCCCTTCGAGATTCTCGTCGCCATCGGCGGGCCATTTGACGAAAGCCCCCCAATCGACGATGCCCGAAATTTCGCCGGCGATAACGTCGCCGACTTTGTGCTTGCCGATGGCTTTTTTCAAATGTTCTTCTTCGGCCGCTTTTTCGGAAACAATAAGTTTGTTTTCTTTCGGATCGAAATCCAAAACTCTGACGTTCAGCTCGCCGCCGACGAATTTCGACAATTCTTCGAGAATCTTGTTTTTATCGCCGCCTTCGACGCGCGGATAATGCTCGCCCGACAGCTGGGAAACGGGCAGAAAGCCCGAGACGCCGCCGATATCAATCATCAGCCCGCCGCGGTTGACGCCGGTAATTTTGGCGGCCGTTATTTTGTTGGATTTTTTGAGTTCGCGAATCAAATCCCAAGATTTCTGACTTTGCGCTTCGACAAGTGAAAGTTCGCGAAATCCGTCTTCATTTTCAACATCCGAAATTTTGACAAAAGCCGAATCTCCCGTTTTGAGGTTTTTGATTATGGAAAGGGCGTTCGAGAATTCGATGCCGTAAACGACGCCGACGCCCCAAAGACCCAAATCGAAATACAAAGTCCGCGCGCCTTTTTTAACAACTCGCCCCTCGACGACATCGCCCGCTTTCGGTACGTTAAACACGGCAGGCATTTTGGCCGCCAAGCTTTGCATCGCCGAATTTATTTTAGCCGGCATTTCCATAAATAATAATTCAACGTAATTTCAATATTAACGATATTATCCGCAAATACCGCCTCTGTCAACACATTCCATTTATATTCGAGTCCCACTCCTTGAAAGAAGCGCGAAAATTTGTTAATTTAAATAGCGTAAAACAAAACACTATGACTATCAGCTGGTACGGAGAGGCCTGTTTTCTTCTGGAAAGCGCCGGCACGAGAGTTCTGATCGAACCGCCGCAAAAAGAATCGGGCATCAATCCTCCCCGACTTAAAAGCGATATTTTAATATTGTCGAAAAAAGAAAACCGGCCGGCCGAGCCGGACGCGTTTGTTATCGACGGACCGGGAGAATACGAAATCAAAGGCGCTAGTGTTTTGGGAATCGCCGACGGCAAAAACACTATTTATAACATCGAAATCGACGATGTAAAAATTACCCACCTCGGTTTTGCGAACAAAGATTTGAGCGATGATCAGCTGTCGGCGATCGACGATCCCGATATCGTCCTGATTCCCGCCGGAGGCGGCGATTTACCGGATGCGGAAGCGGCGATGAAAATGGCGAATAAAATCGAGCCGTCGATTATCATCCCGATGCTCTACGGAATAAAAGATTTGAAAATAAAGCGGGCGCCGCTTTCGGAATTTTTAAAAGAAAGCGAAGCCGACGGCGCCAGTCAGCCGAAACTGACGATAAAAAAGAAGGATATAAACGAAGAAGAGACAAAAACAATAATTCTTGAAAGAGTTTAAATTTTAAATTTAAAAATTGTTTTAAAATTTAGAATTTAAAATTTCCAAAATTATGGATTTCATAAAAAAATTGCAAAACAAGCCCGAGCATTACAAAAAAACCTTAATGTGGTTTTCTACCATTATTATAATGGCTGTGATTTTCGCTTTTTGGGTTTTGACATTCCCCTTTTCGACTCCGCCGACGCCGGAAGATCAAACGTTATCGAAAGCGGGCGATGAAATGCCGGGGGTATGGCAAACGCTTAAATCGCAAACCGGCGAAGTTTTTAATTTATGGCGGAAATAGGATACATAAAACAGCAGGAAATAACGCAGGAAATGGAAACGTCGTATCTCGATTACGCGATGTCGGTGATTGTTCAGCGCGCCCTGCCCGATGTCCGCGACGGATTAAAGCCGGTCCACCGTCGGATTCTTTACGCGATGCACGATTTGGGGCTAACTCACACCGCCAAATTCCGAAAATCGGCGCTGGTTGTCGGCGAAGTACTCGGCAAGTATCATCCGCACGGCGACATTCCGGTTTACGACGCGCTGGTCAGAATGGCACAGGATTTTTCTTTGCGCTATCCGATGATCAGAGGGCAGGGCAACTTCGGCAGTGTCGACGGCGACGCGGCGGCGGCGATGAGATACACCGAAGCCAAATTGACCGCTTTAGCCGAAGAGGCGTTGAAAGACATCGAAAAAGAAACGATAGATTTCGTCGACAACTATGACGCCACGCGCAAAGAGCCGAAAGTTCTGCCGTCGGCCATTCCGCAGTTGATATTAAACGGCGCGGTGGGCATCGCCGTCGGCATGGCGACCAGTATTCCGCCGCACAATCTCAAAGAAATCATCGACGCGGCGGCTTACTTGATAAAACATCCGCGCGCTTCGACGGAAGATCTGCTGGAATTCGTCAAAGGCCCCGATTTTCCGACCGGCGGCATTATTTACAATAAAAAAGACATCGCCGCGGCTTATGCCACCGGCCGAGGACCGATCGTCGTCCGCGGCAAAGCCGAAGCGATCGAAGACAAAAAAAACAAACAGCAGATTGTCATTACCGAAATTCCGTACCAGGTCAACAAATCCGCTCTGCTCGAAAAAATCGCCGAGCTGGCTTCCGATAAAAAAATCGAAGGCATACGGGATTTGCGCGACGAATCCGACAAAGACGGAATGAGAATCGTCATCGAACTCAAAACCGACGCCGTCCCCCAGAAAGTTTTAAACAACCTTTATAAATTCACCGACCTCCAGCGCACCTTTCATATGAATATGCTGGCGCTTGTCGATGGCATCCAGCCACAGGTGCTTTCGCTTAAAGCCGTTTTGGAATATTTCTTAAAGCATCGCGAAGAAGTGATAGTGCGCCGCACCAAATTCGATCTGGCGCGCGCCGAAGAACGCGCCCACATACTGGAAGGTCTGAAAAAAGCCCTCGACCATATCGACGAGATAATCAAGGTTATTAAAAAATCCGAAGACCGAGACGCCGCCAGAAAAAATCTCATCGCCAAATTCCAATTCACCGAAATCCAGGCCAACGCCATTCTGGAAATGAAACTGGCAACCCTCGCCAATCTCGAACGGAAAAAAATCGAAGACGAACTGGAAGAAAAAAAGAAACTTATAAAAGAATTACAGGCCATTCTCAAAAGCCGCGACCGCGTTTTGGAAATAATCGGCAACGAACTGCGGGACGCGCAAAACAAATACGGCGACGATCGGCGGACAAAAGTGGTCGCCGGCGCTTTGGGCGAATTCAAAGAAGAAGATCTGGTGCCGCTCGAAGAAGCGGTGGTGGTGCTTACCGAATCCGGTTATGTAAAAAGGATGAATCCAACAATCGTCCGCGCCCAGCATCGCGGCGGTAAAGGAATGACCGGCATTTCCACCAAAGAAGAAGACGCCGTCACCCACTTCATTTCCTGCAAAACCCACGACAATGCGCTGTTTTTTACCGACAGCGGCCGAGTTTTCCAGACCAAGGTTTGGGAAATCCCCGAAGCGACGCGCCAATCGCGCGGCAAAGGCATCGTCAATTTCCTCGCGCTTAGCCAAAGCGAAAAAATCGCCGCCATTCTCACCTACAACGAAAAACAATTGAAAGAAAAAGGTTCGGAAAAATATTTTGTGATGGCAACCAAAAACGGACTGATTAAAAAAACGCCGATAATCGATTTCGAATCGGTTCGCCGATCCGGTCTTATCGCCATTAAACTCAAAAAAGGCGATGCGCTCGAATGGGTAAAAGAATCGTCCGGCGAAGATCAGGTGATTATGGTAACGGCGCAGGGACAGGCGATAAGATTTTCCGAAAAAGACGCGCGGCCGCTCGGCCGGGCCACGGCCGGAATGCACGGCATTCGTCTGCACGCCGGCGATGAAGTCGTCGGAATGGATGTGATACCCGCGGCTATGGCCAAAGATCAGAACGCCAAATTTTTAGTAATTATGGAAAACGGTTTCGGCAAGAAAACATTCCTCAAATTCTACAAAAAGCAAAATCGCGCCGGCTCGGGCGTTAAAACCGCCAAAATCACTCCGAAAACCGGAAAAATAGTTTCGGCTTTCGCCATCCCGCCGGAGGCCGCGGAAATAATCGCCATTTCCAAAAAGGGCACGGTTATACGCACCGATCTCGCTTCGATTTCCACCGTCTCCCGCGTTACCCAGGGCGTGCGCATTATGCGTGTCGAACCCGGCGACAAAGTCGTTTCCGCCACTTTGCTTTGATTGAAATTTTGTCATATCGCATGTTAAGCTGAAAAGTATGAAATATAAAAATACTCTTCAAAAAGGAACGGTGCGTTTCGTGATTTTCAAAGAAAATAGCGCTTGGTATGCGGCGGCATTGGAATTCAACATCGTCGAAGCCGGAGACACGCCGCAAGAAGCGTTGCTTTTATTATTCGAATCAGTACAGGGATATTTGGAATCGGCGCGTAAAATAAAAGCAAGGCCTAATATTCTCAATCAAAAAATCGACCCGGAATACGAAGCAATGTGGCGCGCCTTGCAAAATCAGACGCAAAAATCATTCAGTCAAAATTTATATGCCGCCGGACGCTTGAATTTAACCGGAAGAAATTTGGGAATGCTCCCCGCCTGACGATATGACTCGCGGGATATTTAATTGGACCTCAGAAGAAATTGTTAGATTTCTCAAAGAGAATAATTTCCAGTTAAGCCACTCCAAAGGAAGTCATTTTTATTATATCGGCAAATCCAACGGCGAATTAAGACAGGTCGCCGTGCCGTTTCATGGCGCTAAAGCGATTAAACCGAGAACCCTGAACGGCATTATCAGACAATCCGGCATCGATAAGAAAAATTGGCTGAATTACCAATAAGCGTAAAATGTGCCAAACAATGAACCTCCCCGATGAAATAAAAAAAATAACGGCCGGTTTGGAAAAGGCGGGATTCGAAGCGTATGCCGTGGGCGGCTGCGTGCGGGATTTGATTATGGGCCGAGAACCCAAAGACTGGGATGTGGCCACCAATGCCAAACCGGAAGAAATACAAAAAATTTTTCCCGACAGCGTCTATGAAAACAATTTCGGCACCGTGGCGGTAAAAACCGACAGCGAAAACGTCCGGCTGAAAATCATTGAAATCACCACTTACCGCACCGAGGAAAAATATACCGACAAGCGTCATCCCGACGCCGTGAAATTTTCCGCCAGGCTCGAAGACGATTTGTCGCGCAGAGATTTTACAATCAACGCGATGGCGCTGAAAGAAAAGCCGCGGGCGGCGGGCGCGGACAGTGAAAATTACGAAATCATCGACCCTTTCGGCGGACGAAAGGATATCGATAAAAAAATAATCCGCGCCGTCGGCAATGCCGGCGAAAGATTCGGCGAAGACGCTTTGCGGCTTATGCGCGCCGTGCGTTTCGCCACCCAATTCGATTTTTCAATCGAAGAAAAAACCGCGGCGGCAATTAAAGAAAATTCCGGCGACATCGTCGCGATTTCCAAAGAAAGAATCCGGGACGAGCTGGTAAAAATCATAATGTCGGAAAACGCCAAGGCGGGAATCGAAATGCTGCAAGATTTCGGGCTGTTAAAGCATATTCTGCCCGAGCTTGAAGAAGGATTGGGTATCGGACAGAACAAGCACCATATTTACAGCGTTTGGGAGCACAATCTTTTGGCACTCGACTGGGCGGCAAAAAACAATTACAAGCTCGAAAGCCGCGTCGCCGCCCTTTTACACGATGTCGGAAAACCGCGCGTAAAGCGGGGCGAAGGGCCGGATTCCACTTTTTACAATCATGAAGTTGTCGGCGCCAAAATGGCGGCGCAAATTCTGGAACGGCTGAAATTCCCGAAAAAATTCATCGACAAAACGGTTATTTTGGTGCGCTATCATTTGTTTTATTACAACGTCGAAGAAGTTACCGAAAGTTCGGTGCGCCGGTTGGTAAAAAATGTCGGACCGGAAAATATGGACGATTTGCTTGAAGTGAGAATCGCCGACCGCAAGGGCTCGGGCGTGCCGAAAGCCGAGCCGTATAAACTGCGCCATCTGCGGGCGATAATCGAAAAGGTTTCCCGCGATCCGATCTCCGTCAAAATGCTAAAAATCAACGGCGACGATCTGATGAAAGAACTGAATCTCGAAGCCGGCCCGAAAATCGGCTGTATTTTAAACATTCTGCTCGACGAAGTTCTCGACGATCCCGAAAAAAACGAAAAAAAACGTTTGATGGAAAAAGCGCGCGCATTGAATAAAGAACCGATCGAAAAACTTGAAAAAATGCGAAAAATGTCGCAAGCTAAAACGCAGGAAGCCGCCGAAGAGGAATTTCGCGGCATCAAAAGCAAGTATAAAGTCGGTTGATCGATAAACGGGCTGTGGTATAACGGCATTACGCACGCTTCGGGTGCGTGTAATCTGGGTTCAATTCCCAGCAGCCCGACTGGAAGGAGGGATGAAGCGAGACAATTGTTTGTCTCGCGTTGGGAATTGAAGGATTTGCCGATATCGCCTGCGGCGATCGATAAATCCGGGGGATTTCATTACTTGCCCAGCAGCCCGACTGAAACAATTTTTATTTTTTTGAGTTTTAAATATAACGGCGCAAGTGATGCAAAAAACAAGTTAAATCCGAACCATGAATTTTAGCGATAAAAATTTAAAAGACGAGGAAGTGCTGGCGGCGGCATTGGAAGAACCGGCGTATTTCAAGATTTTAATCGACCGCTACCAGGAGCCGTTTTTAAGAAAAGCATTGGGAATTTTGAAACAACGCGAAGAAGCCGAAGATATTGTCCAGGAAGCCTTCGTCAAAATATATTTTCACGGCTCGAAGTTCAAAAAAATGGCCGGCATAGAATTCAAAAGCTGGGCATATAAAATTTTGATGAATGCCGCCATCAGCCGCTACCGCAAATTAAGCGGGAAATGGCGGATGGAATCGGCCGAGCCGCTTGATTTGGAATTGGCTTTCGAGCGCGCCGACTCCACCGACAATATGGCGCTCCAAAAAGAAAATCAATCGATCACAAATGAACTTTTGTCGCGCCTGCCGAAACCTTTATCCCGCCTGATGTCGTTGTATTATATCGAAGACAAGTCCTACAAAGAAATCGCCGCGCAGGAATCGATTACCGTGCCGACGCTTAAAATGAAGCTTTTTCGAGCCAAAAAATTTTTAAAAGATTCGATAAAAAAAGATGAATGAATATAACGACAATTCAATGAGCGCCGGAATAATGAAGCGCGTTTATTTTATCTGGTTCGCGAAAAAAATCGCTCCGCGCGTTTTGGCCGAAATGGCGTTGTTTGCCGGATTTCTCGCCCTCATCGGCCATTACGTTTTTGTGGCCAAAGTGGCGCAGTATATGGGACAGATATTCGAAAACCATTCGTTCGATCCTTCGGTTTGGAGCGGTTTTGCCTGGCATGTTTTCTGGAAAACCCGATTGATCGTTCAAATATCGGTTTTGGGATCTTTGGCGATGACCGCGCTTTTGTTCCGAAATTTCATCACTTCGGTATTCCGCATGGCAATGGCGATGGGTGAAACCAAATTCATTCGCCGATAGTTGTATAAATCAGAAAGGTCGCATTACAAAATTTTTAGACACAAAACACCCCGCCATTCGGTGGGGTGTTTTGCTGAAAAATCAAATTAAATTCTTTAATATGAACTTTGTTGTAGACAATATAAAAATAAGAGTTCCTTTGTATGTGGACAAAAAAATTGAACCTTCCAATACTTATTGGTATAATGTGATAGATGAGTCCACACAAAAAACGAGCAATAAAGTTAAGATATGCCGGTTATTCTTATGGAATGATAAGAGAAAAATTAGGCATATCTAAAAGCACTTTAAGCGATTGGTTGGGTAAAATTCCCTTCGTGCCCAATCAAGAAGTAATAAAAAGAGTGGGAAAAGCAAGATTAAAATCTGCGCTTTGCAAACAGCATTTAAAATTTGAAAATATTAAAAAGATGAAAGCGGAAGCAAGGGTTGAGATTGGGAAGTTATCCCGAAGAGACATGTTTATGCTTGGTATTGGATTATATCTCGGAGAGGGCTCAAAATCGCAGGAACAAATAAGAGTGGCCAACTCTGATCCTACCATTATTAAACTTGCTATAAGGTGGCTTAAAGAATTTGGAATAATTGAATCCCATCATCTTAGGGTGGCTATCCATGGGTACCCTGATCATGATATAAAAGAACTTATAAAGTTCTGGTCTCAAACATTAGACATACCGGCCGAACAATTTATAAAAGTAACTATAGATAAGCGAGAAAATAAATCGTCATATAAAAAAAGAAAGCTCCCATATGGCACGGCTCATTTATATGTAAGGAGTGGCGGCACTCTCGCATCTGGTACCACAGGTTTACACAGAAAGATAATGGGCTGGATTGAATCATCAACAAAACAAATTTAATTGCGGGTATCGTATAATGGTAATACACGACTTTTCCAAAGTCGATCCAGGGGTTCGATTCCCCTTACCCGCTCAAGAGTGGAAATTCCACACTTTAAAATTCTCTAATTGTGCCTTAATAGAGCAATTTTTTATAGATTCGGGTATGGGGTGCCGCAAGGCATCGCTGGTGGGGAGCTCTATGATTATAATCACAACAATTATGTTTTCATTTTTTCAAACAATTTTTCATGGAGTAAAAATAGCGATAGCTACTGCTACAATTGCTATTGGTTTAATTTCAGCGACGGCGCCGCAGGCTCCTGCCATAGTTAATACTAATAATACTTTTACTATTGATCACCAGAAAGCAGAAATATCAAAAACCATACAACAAGTGCAACCAACAAAAAAAGTTAAAACTATTATAAAAACGGTTGATAATTCTGCCGAATTAGAAAAGGCGAAGCAAGAGGTAGAAACGCAAAGAGTCGACAAAGAACAAACTGAGGCTAAACTTAAAGAAATTCAAGACCAACAAGCGGCACAAGCGGCGACACAAGCTCAGACACAACCCAATATGGTATAGTTCTGGCGGTAGTTGTGACCTCGGCATTCCTTCTTTTGTAGACGTTGGCACTGTTGAATCGCTAGCTAGAATTTTAAGCTGGGATAAAATTATTACTATTACTAAATCTTAGTATCAATTCATCTTTCAGTTTATTAAGGATGCCTATTGCGGAGGGACATTTTTTTGTTTTCAAACAATAGTGAGTAGCGATGTGGGGTCAATTATGTTAAAGTAGCAATAAAATATAACTTATGAAATTTGGTGGAAAACACTTAAATAACTGTCAATGCCCCATATGCAAAGATTTTGGCGGGGAACATCAGAATAACTGTAAATGTCCAACGTGCGGCGATTTTGGAGGTAAGCATCAAACTAACTGCCAATGTGCTATCTGTAAAAATTGGGGAGGGAAACATCAAAACAACTGCAAGTGTCCTCAATGTGGGCAATTCGGATAAATAATCAATAAACTAAATATGCCACTGTATAGAAGTAATTTGAATTGATTTTTGCAAAGTTTAACGATAAGCTGGGAATAAAGAAACAATCGGTGGTGGTCTGAAAACAGGTTCTGACGTTGTTTACTATCCCGCTCAAAAATTTCGGCTACGCCTTGTATTTTTCCGGGCGGCCGAGCTCGCGAAGCAGACCGTTTGTTTCTTTTTTTAATTCGATCATCTGCAATTCCCTGCCGACCATGAGTTTATTGAGTTTTGTCAATTCTTCCTCCGCCCGTTTTAATTCCGTTATATCCCTCGAAACGCCGAAAATCCCGATAATTTCGTTATCGCCGTTTCTCACCGGAGCGATCGTTTCGAGACAAACTTCGCGAATGGAACCCGCCGGCAGATGCCTGATTTCAATAGTGCTTATTTCCCCGAGTATTGCCTTTTTAAGCGCTTCTTTAAATTTCGGACGATCCTGTTCGACAACCGATTCTATATAAGGCCATTTACCGGCATCTTCGGCATTTTTTAATCTGTGCTCCTTCAATCCGCCCTGACTTATAAAAATAAGTTTTCCGTTTTTGTCGAAAAGTTTGATGCAATCGGGAGAAGTTTCCGTTAAAACTTTGTACTTTTTTTCGTTATCAAACAATTCCCGAATTATTTTCTTGCATTCGGACGATAAATTTTTGTAACAATCGATAATTTTTTCTTCTTTTTTATCCATACAATTTTATATCGCCGCGCATCGTTATGATTATCTTACCGCTTCCTTGAGATTTTTGCCGGCGCGGAATTTGGGCACTTTCACTGCGGCAATTTGGATTTTTTCGCCGGTGCGCGGATTGACTCCGGCCCGCGCCCGTCTCGAAGACACTTCAAAAGATCCAAAGCCGGTCAGCGTCACTTCTTCGCCGCGCGAAAGCGCGGCGGTTATTTCGTCGACCATCGCATTGACGGCGCGTTCGGCCTCGGCCTTGGTCGAACCGAGTTTTATCGAAACCAAATCGACAAGCTTGTCTTTATTCATAATTTAATTGTTTTAATTTTAAAAAATTTTCAGCAATCGTTGCTGTGGAAATTATAACAAAAACGGTTGCCTCACGGCAACCGTTTTTGTTTTTCTCATCTCGCATACTCGACCGCGCGGGTTTCGCGGATAATATTCACTTTTATTTCGCCCGGATATTTCAGTTCGCTTTCTATTTTTTTCGCCATCTCTTTGGCAAGCCGAAGCGCTTCCAAATCGTCGATTTTTTCCGGTTGAACGAAAATCCTTATCTCCCTTCCGGCCGAAATGGCATACGATTTTTCAACGCCGGCAAAAGAATTGGCGATATTTTCAAGCTCGGTCAGGCGTTTAATGTAGTTTTCGACCGAATCGCGGCGCGCTCCCGGCCGGGCGCCGGAAATAATGTCGGCCGCCGCCACGATAAACGCTTCGGGAGTCGAAAACGGATAATCTTCATGATGCGATTCCATCGCGGTGATTACCGGTTGTTCAATGCCGTATTTCTGCAAGATTTTCCTGCCGAGTTCGAGATGAGTGCCTTCGATTTCGTGATCGACGGCTTTGCCGATATCGTGGAGCAAGGCCGCTTTTTTGGCGACTTCGGCGTTGGCGCCGAGTTCTTTCGCCATCATATTGGCGATATGCGCCATTTCTATAGAGTGCAAAAGCACATTTTGACCGTAGCTGGTGCGAAAAGCCAGCCGGCCCAAAAGCATCGTCACTTCCTTCGGTAAATCCAAAATGCCGACTTCATACAAAGCCGCTTCGCCGGCTTCCATCACTTTTTTGGTAACTTCTTTTTTTGCTTCTTCGACTTTTTCCTCGATGCGCGCCGGCTGGATGCGGCCGTCGGACATCAGGCGCAAAAGCGCCGTCTTGGCGATTTCGCGGCGCAAGGGATCGAAAGAAGAAAGCGTGATCGACTCGGGTGTTTCATCGACGATTATTTCGACGCCGGTAAGCCGTTCGAGAGTGCGGATATTGCGGCCTTCTTTTCCGATAATGCGGCCTTTCAATTCGTCGGACGGCAGATGAACGGTCGAAGTGGTGATTTCGCTGACGTGCGAACGGGCATAGCGCTGAATCGCCGTAGCCATTATGTCGGTCGCTTTCTTTTCAAGCTCTTCGACGCGATTTTTTTCCATTTTTTGAATCGCCGCCGTCAGATCGATCTTGGCATCCTCTTCAACCTGGCCGATCAGTTTCGCTTTCGCCTCTTCGCGGCTCAAACCGGAAATTTGTTCGAGAGTTTGCTCGCCTTTTTCCTTCAAAGCATCGGTCTCAAGGCGAATGGCTTTAATCTGATCCGCCTGCCGCTCTAAATCTTTTTTGCCGTTTTCCAATTCATTTTCTTTCTGTTCGACTTTTTTCAACTGTGAATTTATGCGGTCTTCCTGGCGCGTCAAAATAGCCAGCCGCTCCCGCTCCTGGTTTTTAGCGTCTTCCAGAATCTTTACGGCCTTGTCTTTGGCATCGATTAAAACTTCTTTGGCCTGGGTTTTCGATTCTTCAAGCTGATTTTTTATCCTGGCTTCGATCGAATTCGCGCTGCGCGCCGCAATCGCCTGACGGATTACATAGCCCAAAAACGCTCCCGCCGTCAGCGCGAGAACGCCTGTTAGAATATATAGTTCCATATTGATGATTTCCTAGAAATTTAGACATTGTAGATATTTTCAAAATCTAAATTGGTTATTGATTAATACAACAATATTATCAGATAAAAACGGACTTGTCAATTTTTGAGCGGGTAACGGGAGTCGAACCCGTGTCTTTTCCATGGCAAGGAAATATAATGCCGTTATACGATACCCGCGATTGCATACATATTAGCAAAATTTTTTAATTGATCAAGGTTTCGGGAGGAGGCGGCCGCTGCCGCCAGCGGCGGCAGCGGCCGGTCGTCCTATTGCCGCCGGCGGCATTTTCTGCTATGCTTTGAACAAAGCGTAAAAGGCGCTTGTTTAAATTTCAATACACTATGCATAAAAAAATTTCGTTCTTGGCGGTTTTTGGCTTGTTTTCGGCTATTTTCGCGTTTTCCGGCACAGATC
>JAJYIB010000010.1 GCA_021790275.1 bacterium | reverse complement strand
AACCAAAGGTCGATTTCTTTATTCGCTTCGTCCGCCGAACCGGAAGCGTGAATCAAATTTCGCACCGCGCGGCCGTCCGCATCGGACAACTGATAAGAATCCAACACGAAATCGCCGCGGATAGTGCCGACGTCCGATGTCAAAGGTTCGGTGCCGCCGGTAATTTTTCGCGAAATTTTGACCGCATGTATCCCCTGCCAAATCATCGCAATCACCGGGCCGGACGACATATATTTTTTGAGATTATTCAAAATAACGGCCGTTATAGCCAAAGGATCTTCCGAGGGCGGATTAATACCCTTGTCTTTATAGCTTTTAATGGTTTTTTCGCCGGTGATGCGTCGCCATTCGGGATCTATCGTATAATGTTTTTCAATATGTTCGGCGGCCGGCACGACCATCTTTATCCCGACCAATTTCAAACCGCTGCGCTCGTAGCGTTTTATTATCTCGCCGATAAGCGATCGCTGGATGCCATCGGGTTTTATCAAAATCAGCGTCCGTTCCTGCTTGGGATTTTTCATATAATTAAGATGATGTAATGGAAAAATTTATCATAAAATCGGCGGCGGCGCAAATAAAATTTACTTTTCTTTGAAAATTTCGGTTGAAAATCCGTCGGTTAAAATCTCAATATCACCGTCTTCGTCGGTGCGGAAAATTTTTGCGCCCGACAATTGCAGCCGGCTTAATGCCGCCGGCGACGGCAAACCGTAGCGATTTTTCGCCCCGACTTCGATGATCGCCGCTTTGGAAGAAACGAGTTTTAAAAATGCGGTCGAAGAAGCGTATTTCGAACCGTGATGACCGACTTTCAAAACGCCCGATTTCAATCTGTCGCCGTATTCCGCCGAAATGATATTTTCTATTTTTGACGTGGCATCGCCGGTGAGTAATGACGAAAAATTCTTATAAAAAAATTTACCAACAATAGAAGTGTCGTTGACGTCATTGCCGGCGGCGCCGAAACTTTCGCTTTTTTGATTAAAAACCGCGCCGGCGGTTGCGGCGGGAGAAATTATGTCAAACTCCGCGGCGCCGGCGGCGGACGGCGCCGCGGATCCGAAATGAATCGCCGTTCCGGCCGCCGCCGTCAAAACTTTTGTCCGGCTGTTTTTAACAGCGGCTAAAAATTGATCGTAAGCGCCGGTTTTTAAATAAGCGCCGTTTAAAATCACCAATCCGACGTCGTATCTTTTCAAAACTTCGACGAGACCGGCGGCATGATCGGTGTGCGGGTGGGTCAACAGAACAATGTCGATTTTTTTGCAAAGCGGCGGAAGATATTTCCCGAGTTTTTCCAGAATTTTCTCGTCCGGACCGCCGTCGATAAGCATCGTTTGGCCTTCCGGACTTTTTATCAGCTCGGCGTCGCCCTGACCGACGTCTAAAAAATAGATTTTGAGAAACCGGCCCGGAACGCGGCTTAAAATTAAAATCCAAATTGCCAGATTGGCGATCAAAAGAACAATCAGAATTTTCCCGCCATGAACGGATAAAAATTTTTTCATATTGGAATCGAAGCGAACGGCAAAGCGCTTAAAATTTTGACAATCCAAATTTGATAAGAAAGCGCGAACCAGGTCGGAAAAATAAAAACGGAAGCGATTTTCAGCGACACAAACGCGGCAAGGCCGGCCAAAAAACCGAACAGCATCGTGAACGGAACGGCTGGTAAAATCAACACATTGGCCAAAACCGAAACAACGGAAAACCGGCCGAAACTGAAAATAATAATCGGCAAAGTGGCGATTTGCGCCGATAGCGTTGCCGCCAGATTGCTTCTTAGCGACAAAAAATCGGTAAGGCGGGAAAATTTTTTTTCAAGATACGGCGATATGTAAATCAGACCGAGAGCGGACAAAAACGAAAGCTGAAAGCCGGCATCGTAGCGCAACAGATACGGATTCAGAAAAAGCATAACGGCGCCGGCAAAAATAATCGCGTTCGTCATTCGGTACATCCGGCCTTCGCGCTTCGCCAATATCAAAAGTCCGCCCATAATCGCCGCCCGCACGACCGATGCTCCGGCGCCGGCAACGAGAGTGAATAAAACAAGAGAAATTCCGACAAGCCAGAAAATAAGCCGCCTCGGAAAAAACAAAAAACCCAGGAAGTTCATCAGCACGATGCTTATGATAGAAATGTTGTAGCCGGAAATCGCGATGATATGGCTGGTGCCGGTTTTGTTGAAAGCATCGGTAAGATCGGCCGGCAAGCTTCGCCGCGCACCGACAAGCAAGGCGGCTAAAAAAGAGGCTTGCGGCTCGGCCAGCAAATCGTTAATTTTACCGACGAAAGATTTTTTGAATTCCAAAAGCCGGCCGTAAAAACTTGCCGTCGGACGAGCCGTCAAATCGATTTTGGGATAGCGGCTCGCGAGAAAAATTCCATCTTTCGCCAAATAATTTTTATAATCGAATCCCGAGCCGGCGCCGTTTTCCGGCGTTTCGACTTTACCTCTTATTTTCACGATATCGCCGTAAAAATATTCCGGATAAAGGTCGGTTTTTACCAGCACTTTTCCGATCGTTTCGTTTTCGACGACATATTGGGCGTAATCAATGCGTCTATCGGGCTCTTCGGCGATTTTTCCTTCGAAAGAAATTATTTTTCCGGCGATATTTTGCGAAGCCGGTAAACCCGAATAATCAAAAGTTGTCGAGCTTTTCCAAATGCCGAAGGCGAAAGATAAAATACAGACGCCGAAAACGATTTGGGGCGCATTCGTGAAGCGGCGAGGCACCGCGCCCTGCGGGGCGCGGCGCGTCCGCAAAATGACAAAAATCGCAAAAACAAAAATTCCGGCCGCAAGCGCGGTCGGAATTTTTTCGACGGAACGAAGAAAAATCCCCGAAATAAAACTTACCAAAACCAGCGCGAAAATTTTACTTTTCGGCATCCGCGCCTTTTTTTCTTCTCAAAAACGCCGGCGTGTCCCATTCTTCTTCATCGATAATTTCGATCACCGCCGGTTTTTTCGGATGCGAAAAATTTTGCGGCGGTAAAGCCGGTAAAGACGGCGCCGGCTGAAAAGCGGCGGAATCTCCATTACCGTACTTGCCGGCGCCGAAACCGGTGGCGATTACCGTTACTCTGATTTCCCCTTTTTTCAGACGATTGTCGTGAGTGGCGCCGAAAATTATTTTCGCTTCGGAATCTATAGATTCGGTGATGACTTTCGCCGCGTCATTAACATCTGCCATTCCCAAATCGGCGCCGCCGGCCACGTTGAACAAAACTCCGCTCGCCCCCTCGATTGAAATATCGAGCAGAGGCGAATTGATCGCCGCCTTGGCGGCGGAAATCGCCCGATCCTCGCCGATCGCGCGCCCGATACCCATCAAAGCCGAACCGGCTTCCGACATTATCGCCTTGATATCGGCGAAATCGACATTGACGATGCCGGGATACGTGATCAAGTCGGCGATTCCCTGGACTCCTTGTTTTAAAATTTCATCGACGATATTAAACGCGTCGATTATCGAAGTATTTTTGTCTATCAAATTCAAAACTTTGTCATTGGGAATCGTTATCAAAGTATCGACGCGGTCGCGCAGCGAAGCAAATGCTTCGTCGGCGATGGCCGCGCGCTTTTTGCCTTCGAAAGAAAACGGCTTGGTAACGACGGCGACGGCCAACGCGCCGACATCGCGAGCGGCATCGGCGATTACCGGCGAAGCGCCCGAACCCGTGCCGCCTCCCAGACCGCAGGTTATGAAAACCAGATCGGCGCCTTTGAGCGCATTCTGGATTTCATCGCGGTTTTCCTCGGCCGCCTGGCGGCCGACCGCCGGATTCATCCCCGCGCCGAGACCGCGCGTGAGATTTTTTCCGATATGAATTTTTGTCTGGGCTTTAACATGATGAAGATCTTGAGCGTCGGTGTTGATAGCGACGAAATCGACGCCTTTTATCTGGGCATTATACATCCGCGTGATGGCGTTGCCGCCGCCGCCGCCGACTCCGACAACTTTTATTCTTGCAAATGTTTCGACATCGGGTTTGATATGCGCCATATTTTATGGAATAAAATTTTTTAGCCAGCCGATAAAACCGCCATCCGAATTATCAATGGTAGCACGGACGGGCGTTTCGTCAAATTTCCAGATTATCAGTCCCAAAGCCGTCGCAAAAATCGGATTTTGAAGAATTTCTTCAGGTCCGGAAATTTTCTGCGCGACGCCGCGGCTGACGGGTAATCCCAATTCTTTTTTCGCCAGCTTGTCGAGGCGAGGCATAATACTGCCGCCGCCGGTCAAAACGGCGCCGCCGGGAAGCATCGACGCCCGGCCGACTTTTTTCAGTTCTTTCTGAATCATTTCGAAAATTTCCGAAAGCCTCGCTTCGCAAATGTCGGCAATTTCGCGCCGCTGAATCGAAGATTCCCCGCCCAATTTTTTCAAATCGACGACATCGCGGGAGCTGGTGCTTTCCGTCAAAGCCGAGCCGTGCATCCTTTTTATTTTTTCGGCCGTATCGACATCGACTTGGAAGCCGCAAACCAAATCGTGGGTAACGTGCGCCGAACCGAATTTCAAAACGGCCGCGTGCAAAATATCTCCTTCCTCAAAAACCACAATGCCGGTGGTAACGCCTCCGATATCGACGACCAAAGTGCCCAGCTCTTTCTGCCGCGGACTCAAGACGGCATAACTCGACGCCAGGGGCGCGAGAATCAGCTCTTTTATTTTAACGCCGGCCAGCCCGACGGCCTTGCGAAGATTTTTTAAAGCCGGCGCGGCGCATTCGACTATCAAAGTGTCCACTTCAAGCTTGACGCCATTCATTCCCAAAGGATCTTTAATCCCACCCTCGTTGTCGACCGACCATCCCCTCGCCAGATTGTGAAGTATTTCGCGGTTGGGGCTCGGCGGCACGCTTTCCGCCTGGATCAACGCCCGCTGAATATCTTCTCTCGAAATTTCCCTGTCGGCGCGCGAAACGATAACTATGCCTTTCGCCGGCCGGACAAAAATATTGCCGCCGCCGACAGACACCACCGCTTCATCGTATTTAATCCCGGCATGATTTACCGCTTTTTGAAACGACTCGCGAATAGCCGACGCCGCTTCCTCGATATCGACGACAATGCCTTTCCGCAAACCGCGCGAATCCGCCTCGCCCCAGCCGATGATTTGAGGCATTTCCTGATTTTTTTTCTTCGTGGCAATCACTGTCTGGATTGATGTGGTGCCGATATCCAAACCAATGACTATATCTTCCCGCGACATCTTTTTGATTTAAATTAAATAAAATAATTAATCCAAAAATTTTAAAATTTTTTCTTCAAGATTTTCCATCCGCCGAGCCGATCGTTCGGATTTTTCATGATCGTAGCCCAATAAGTGCAGTAGTCCGTGAACCAGAATTTTTCTCAAAAGCTCGGGATCGGAAATTTTTTCCGCGTTAATGACTATCTCGCCCAAGATTAACACGTTTCCGAAATCTTTGGCAAATTTCGGCGTTTGGCGGCTGTTTAAGCCAAAAGACAGTTCATCGGCCGCTCTATTTTTGCCGCGCCAGAATTTGTTCAATCTTTTCATCGTTTCTTTTCCGACAATTAAAACAGCCAGTTCGACCGGCTGTTTTAATTTAAGAAATTCCAAAGTTTCGGAAACGACCCGCAAAATTCTTTCCCGCGGAATTTTTCGGCGCGTTTGATTGTAAATTAAAATTTCATTTTTCATTTGCCGCCGCGATTTCTTCTTCGATTATTTTTTTCACCGCTTCTCCGCCGGCGCGGCCTTTCACTTCCGCCATCACACTGCCAATCAATTTTCCGAAATCTTTCGCCGAGACCGCGCCCGCCTCGGCGATCTTTTTCTTTACAATGCTTCGCAATTCGTCTCCGCTCATTGCTTCGGGAGCGTATTTTTTCAAAATCTCGATTTCGGACAATTCTTTTTCCGCCAATTCCGGCCGGCCGCCTTTTTTATATTGTTCGGCCGCTTCTTTTCTCTTTTTGATTTCCCCCGAAACGACCGCGGCGATTTCATCGCCGGAAAGCGCCGATGATTTTTCGATTTCTTCCGCCCCGCCTTGCGGGACGCTTTTGGAAAGCCGCATCCGCTTTTCAAGCTCTTTGTTTTTTATCGCGCCGCTCAAAAGCCGCAAAACCGAAACTTCATCGCTTCGACCACTTTTCATCGCCGATTTTATGTCGTCGTTGATTTTTTCTTTCAAGTCCATCGTTTTATTTTCCCGCCCGATTCCGCAAAGCCGCGACTCAACGCCGGAATTCGCGTTCGAGCTTTCCGAGCTTGTATAATTTTTCGCGCTCTTTCTGAACCTCAATCCTCCTTAAAGCGCCCAATCTTTTCTGGCGCTTGGTAGGAGGAGTCGCGTAAAAACGGCTGCGACGCACTTTAAGCAAAACACCGCTCTGCTGAATGCGCCTCGAAAACCGCCTTAAAAGACTTTGCGGCGATTCTTTTTCTTTTTTTCTCACTTCGATCGGCATATTTTTTTAAAAATTAAAAATTAAAATTCGAATTTCAGCGGCTTCCCGGCCAAGAGATGGAGATGAAGATGATCGACTTCCATCCCCGCGTCTTTGCCGACATTGAATACCAGGCGATAACCGCTTTTGGCAACGCCGATTTTTTCGGCGATTTCCTTCGCCTTCAAAATCATTCCGGCAACCGCTTCTCTGTCTTTTTCCGTCAGCGCGCTTAAGGGCCCGATATGCTTTTTAGGAATAATAAGCAAATGAACCGGCGCTTTGGGATGAATGTCTTTGAAAACAACAAAATTTTCATCTTCGGAAACGATATCCGCCGGTATTTCCTTATTGGCGATTTTACAGAATATACAATCCACGATAATGCTTTTTATCAAAAATCTTGCCCCGCGTCAATTTTCTTAAATTCCGGCGATATATCGCTTGCATAAAATAAAAGAGGATTGCGAATTTTCGCAATCCCCGAATTTGGCTAAAAGAACAAGAACAGATTACGAAGCATATTAAGTATGAGCGGTGTTTCCGGCATTTCCGGCGCTTCCGACAATTCCGTCCATACAACTTTCCACCCCTTCCTGACACCGATTGATCTTCGATGCCATAGATTGAATGAATCTTCAAGAGATATCCAAAATATCTCCTGAAGAATTTCCGATTTTTGATAAAGCTCCCTTGCCTTCGCAAGTTGCTGATCTTGATCAACATTGATACGGCGTGCCGCCGGCAGAGTTTCATCAGCGGCTTTTTTCCACTGCATTGCAATACAGTAGAGTTTCTTCAAATCGTCATCGACTTCGCCAACGATATGGTCAATTTTTGATATTTCCGTCTGCGGCTCAAACAATTGTTGCTCCATCTCCATTTCCATCTTAATCAGATCAATCCAGCTTGGCATAACAATCCTCCTTTTTTTCTTATTTTATTTTAAAAGAAAGCCTATCTAAACAACGCAATATAAAACAGAATAAGATTTCTGTCAAATTTTCTGATTTATTCACTGTGAACTGCCGGCGGAGCGCGCCGGAATTTTTTTAAGGCGTTTTTTTATTTCGTCGATGATTTTTTCCATCGGCGCGGTTTCCTGAATTCCCGATTGCATTTCACGGATGATAACCGTTCCGTCGAGCGCTTCTTTTTGGCCGATTATCAAAGCGATATCGGCGCCCAAACGATCGGCCACCCGCAACTGAGCCTTGATCGAATCCCGACCGAACGATTCGGCAACGTAAATGCCGTCTTTTCTGAACTTTTCAAAAAGCCCCAGGCTTTTTTTCTTCGCCAAATCGCCCAGCTGGACGATAAAAATTCTCGCCTTCGGTTTGGCGGCGTTCACTTTTATATCCTGCCGGCGCATTTCGTTTATCGCCCGCTCGATGCCGACAGAACCCCCCATCGCCGGCGTCGGCCGGCCCCCGATATTGGCGACAAGATAATCGTAGCGGCCGCCGGCGGCCAAGGCGATTTGCGAGCCGCTCGCGTTTTCCGGCACGATTTCAAAAACCGTCCGCGTGTAATAATCGAGGCCGCGCACGAGATACGGGTCGAGATTGTAAGGCACGCCGAGTTCATCCAAAAATTCCAGAACGGACTTGAAATGATCGCGGCAATCTTTGTCGAGATAATCGATCGAATTGGGCGCCGATTCTTTCAAAGCAACACATCCTTCTTCCTTGCAATCGAGCAGGCGCAAAGGGTTTTCTTTCAACCGCCTCTTGCAGTTTTTGCAAAGCTGTCCGATTTTGTTTCGATAATACAGTTTCAACTCGTCGCGAAATTTGCCGCGGCAATTTTTGTCGCCGATGCTGTTGATGCGAACCGACAAACCCTTGAATCCCAGATCGGTCAATATCGCGTAAATAACCTGGATGACTTGCGCGTCGACAACCGGATCGCTTTCGCCGAAAATATCGAAATCCGCCTGATGGAACTGGCGATAGCGGCCGGCCTGCGCCGATTCGTGGCGAAAAACCGGTCCGTAATGAAAAAATTTTATCGGCTGGGGCTGGTTGGCGAATCCGTTCTCGATATACGCTCTCGCCGCCGATGCGGTCAGCTCGGGCCGAAGCGCCAAAGAATCGCCTCCTTTGGTTTTTAAAGTGTAAATTTCGTGTTCGATGACATCGGTATTGAGGCCGATACCCTTTTCAAAAAGCGCTTCCGATTCCAAAATCGGCGTTTCGATCGTCTCGAAATTATAAAACGCCGCAAGGCCCTGGGTGATTTTAAAAAATTTTTCCCAATATTTTTGTTCGGCCGGCAGAATATCGTGCATTCCTTTCGGCGCCTGAAACGATTTTATTTTCGCTGTTCGCGACATAAAATTTTTATAAATTTCAATAAGGGAAAATAGCGACTTTGGTTACCGGCCAGGCGCGCACCCAGACGCGACCGACGATATCGTTCGACGGCAAAATCCCCCAGCGCCGCGAGTCGTAGGAAACCGGCCGGTTGTCGCCCATCACGAAATATTCGCCGGAACCGAGCTTGCGCTTAACCTGCCCGTCGGTCGCCAGATTTTTCGGCAGATAGTTTTCATCCAAAATGAAGCCGTTCGGATTGGCCGCGTTGTAAATCGCCACCTTACCGTTTTTGACTTCGACGGTTTCGCCGGGCAAACCGACAATCCGCTTGATATAATACTGGGTCGTGTCCAGAGGGTAGTGAAAAACTATAACTTCGCCGCGAGCCGGCGGTTTTAATTGATAGCTCAATTCATCGATCAAAAGATATTCGCCGTTGTTGAAATTAGGCTCCATCGACGCGCCTTCGACGAAAAACGGCTGAACTAAAAAATATCTGACGACGATCGCCAAAATCAAAGCGATAATCGCCACTTTGGCGATATCCCAGACAAATCTGAAAATCGATTTTATAAATCCCATAATTGTGCTATCTTACATTAAAAAATGAACGAAATCAATATCGGTCTTGCGGCGGGGCTCGGCAACCCGGGCGAAGAATACAAAAACACTAGGCACAATGCCGGTTTTTTGTTTGCCGACGCGCTCGCCGAAAAATTCGGCGCGCCCGAGTTTGCGTACGATAAAAAACTCAAGTCGGAAATTTCGGAATTTAAAATTAAAAATTCAAAATTAAAAATTTTGCTCGCCAAGCCGCAGACGTTTATGAATAAATCCGGCGAAGCGGTCGCGGCGCTGGCGAAATTTTATAAAATCAAGCCGGAAAAAATTCTGGTTATCCATGACGACATCGATATTCCGTTCGGCGATTTAAAATTTTCTTTCGGCCGGTCGTCGGCCGGCCACAAAGGCGTCGAATCGATCATCAAATCGCTGAAAACAAAAAATTTCTGGCGCCTGCGCATCGGCATCCAGCCGCCGGGCGGAAAACGGACGCCGGCCGATAAAATAATTCTCAAAAAATTCTCCCCGGCCGAAATGCGGATACTGCAAAAAGTTTTCGCCGCCGCGGTTTCCGAATTGTTTTAACTCTTTCCGCGGCTTTCAAACCATTGAATCGTTTGCTTTAAGCCGTCGTCGAATTTCGTTTCCGGCCGGTAATTCAAAAGAGCCCCGGCTCTGGAAATGTCGGCAACTGTCCGCGGCGCGTCGCCTATCCTCGGCGGGCAATTAACCAGATTAAGTTTTTTTCCGGTGAAGCTTTCGATTTTTTTTCCGACTTCGTTAATGGAAATTGCGTAGCCGCCGGCGATATTGATTGCCGCGCCGCTTAAAGGTTTGTCCGATTCCATCGCCAGAATGTTGGCATTTACGACATCGGCGATGAAACAAAAATCCCGCGACTGGGTTCCGTCGCCTTCGATAAATCCTTTTTTCCGGCCGGGAAAGTAAAGCGATTCCAGCCAAGCCGCGATAACGGTCGAATACGGCGAATCGCCGTATTGGCCCGGACCGTAAACATTGAAATAGCGGAGTGAAACCGTGTCGAGGCCGTATAATTCGCTAAACAGCCGGCAATATCTTTCGCCGGAAATTTTTTGCGCGGCATAAGGAGAAAGCGGATGCAATTCGTTGTTTTCTTCGGTCGGGAAATTTCCCGCCCGGCCGTAAACGGCGGAAGAAGACGAAAAAACAAATTTTTTGATTTTGAATTTTCGGGATTTTTCAAGAAGCAGAACCGTGCCGCCGGCATTGACCCTGTCGGTCAGATAAGGATGCTCGACGGAAAAAGAAACGCGGGGCAAGGCGGCAAAATGAAAAACATATTCCGGCCGATGCTTCGCAAATATTTTGTCGAGCAAATCGCCGTCCAGAATCGAACCTTCGTAAAAACGGATGCCGGCGGGATCAAACGCATCGCGCCGGCCGGTCGAAAAATCGTCGATGCCGGCGATGTCGGTTTCGGGAAACTTTTCTTTGAATTTTTTCAAAAAAGCGCTTCCGATGAATCCGGCGCATCCGGTGATTAAAATTGTTTTGGGCGGTTTAAACATAATATGTATAACGAAAATTTCCAGATTCCGTTTTCATTATTTACCGAAATGGCAAATTGCCGCAAGATTTGAAGTTTGTTATAGTTGAGCCGCTGTCATCATCACAATCTATGATCGGCGTAAAAGAAAAAATGGGAATTTTAAAAAAATCCTCGCCGGAATATCCGGACGCTTTGAAAGAAATCCACAACGCTCCGAAACAGCTTTTCGTCCGCGGCAAACTGCCGAAAAACTGCGATATGAATTTCGCCATTGTCGGCACGCGATCGGCTTCGGAATACGGCAAAACGCTGGCGTTCGAATTCGCCAAAGAATTGGCCGGAATGGGGTTTAATATAGTAAGCGGCCTGGCTTTGGGCATCGATACGCAAGCGCATCTCGGCGCTTTGGCGGCCGGCGGCAAAACCATCGCGGTTTTGGGCTCGCCAGTCACGGACGAAGAGATTTTTCCATCGTCGAACCGCAATCTGGCTAAAAAAATCGAATTATCCGGCGGCGCGATTATCGGCGAACACGCCTCCGGCGCCAAATACGAAATTTGGCATTTTCCCGAACGCAACAGGATAATTTCGGGGCTTTCCCGCGGCGTTTTGGTGGTTGAAGCGCCGGAAAAATCCGGCGCCCTGATAACCGCCCGCCTCGCTCTGGATCAAAACCGCGAAGTTTTTGCCGTTCCCGGCCCGGTATTTTCCAAAAATTCCCAAGGCGCGAACAATCTGATAAAAAACGGCGCGAAAATGGTTACTCGCGTCGAGGATATACTCGAAGAATTCGATATGGCGCAGTTGAAAACGAAAAAAGAACCGGTTAAAGAAGAAAATTTGACGGAGGACGAAATAATGATATTAAATGCCGTCGCGAGCGAAGCCGTTCACATCGACAAGATTTGCAAAATAATCAAATTGCCGGTCGGAAGGATTTTTGCGTCGCTTTCGTCGCTGGAAATAAAAGGCGTTATTAAAAACGCCGGCGGCGACAAATTCGTTAAGATAAAATAAATGAAACTGATTATCGTCGAATCGCCCACCAAGGCGAAAACAATTTCAAAATTTCTCGGCGAAGGATTCGAAATCGAATCTTCCTACGGCCATGTCCGCGACCTGCCGGAAAAATCGCTCGGCGTCGATATTGAAAATAATTTCGAGCCGAAATATGTGATTATACCGAAGGCCAAAAAAAGAGTGTCCGAACTCGGCGCCGAAGCGAAAAAATCGAGCGAAGTGATTCTGGCGACGGACGAAGATCGGGAAGGCGAGGCCATCGCCTGGCATTTGTTAAATGCCCTGAAAATCCCGAAATCGAAGCCTGTCGAAAGAATCGTCTTTCACGAAATAACAGCACACGCCATCAAAGACGCCCTGAAAAATCCCCGCGAAATAGATATGAAACTGGTCGACGCCCAACAAGCGCGGCGGATTCTCGACCGGCTCATCGGCTACAATCTCTCTCCGCTTTTGAGAAAAAAAGTCGCCAAAGGGCTTTCGGCCGGCCGCGTCCAATCGGTCGCCGTCCGGCTCGTCGCCGATCGCGAAAAAGAAATTTCCGATTTCAAGCCGCAGGAATACTGGACGATTGCCGCCGTTCTTAAATCAAAAGAAAAAGAATTCGAAGCCCGACTTGTAAAAGTCGGCCTCGATAAAATCGAAAAATTTTCTGTAAAAAACAACAATGAAGCCGATAAAATCGCGGCCGACTTGAAAAATGCCGACTGGTATGTCGAAAAAATAGAAAAAAAAGAAATCCGCCGCCAGCCGCTCGCGCCATTCACCACCTCGACACTGCAGCAGGCCGCCTGGAATCGGCTCGGTTTCGGCGCGAAACAGACGATGGTTATCGCCCAACAGCTCTATGAAACCGGCCTGATCACGTATATGAGAACCGATTCGGTTAATCTTTCCAAAGAATCGCTGGCGGCGGCGGCCGTGAAAATCGCCGGCGACTTCGGCCGCGCATATCTGCCGCCGGCGCCGAGAATATACAAAACGAAATCCAAAACGGCGCAGGAAGCGCATGAAGCCGTCCGGCCGACGGCGGCGGAAAAAGATCCGGAAAATTTAAAAAACCTCGATCCGCGCCAGCACAAGCTTTATGATCTTATCTGGCGAAGATTCATCGCCAGTCAGATGGCCGAAGCGGTGTTCGAATCGACCGCCGCCGACATTTTGGCCGAAAAAAATTCCGAAAACTGGACTTTTCGGGCAACCGGCAACGTTTTGAAATTCGACGGATTTTTGAAAATATATTCGCAGACGATAGCCGAAAATTTACTGCCGCCGCTTAAAGAAAAAGAAAATTTGAAACTGGAAAAATTGACGCCGGCGCAACATTTCACCGAACCGCCGCCCCGCTACAATGAAGCCAGTTTGATCAAGGCGCTTGAAGAAAACGGCATCGGCCGGCCGTCCACCTACGCCCCGACGATGACCACCATTCAGGCGCGGAATTACGTCATCAAAGACGAGCAAAAAAGATTAAAACCAACCGAAATCGGAATTTTGGTGAACGATATTCTGGTGAAAAACTTTCCGAATGTCGTCGATTTGAAATTCACGGCGCAAATGGAAGAAGAACTCGACGAAATCGCCGAAGGCGAAAAACAATGGCGGCCGGTAATCAAAGAATTTTGGGAGCCGTTCAAAAAAAACCTCGACGAAAAATCTGCAACGCTTTCCAAAGAAAAAATCGCCGTTGAAAAAACCGAGTTGAAATGCCCCGAATGCGGCAAAGATTTATTGATTCGAATGGGACGCTTCGGAAAATTTTACGCCTGCTCGGGATTCCCCGCATGCCGCTACACCGCGGCGCTTAACGGTAAAAAAGAAACCGCCGAAAAAGAAGATTTCGGCCCCTGCCCGAAATGCCAAACGGGACGCGTTGTTTTAAAGCGCACCAAGAAAGGCCGGATTTTTTGGGGCTGTTCGAACTGGCCGAAATGCGATTATGCCACCTGGCAGAATCCGAAAAAAAATGAATAACGCCGCCGCGATTTTAAAAAAAATGGGAGCGGATGAAGAAACGCTCGCCGCTTGCGCTATTTATCTTGCCGAAAAAAAATCACCGCGGAATTTGAAAGACACCCGCGCCTTCGCCGCCGGCGAAGGCGCGGATGACAGTGCGGCCGCCATCGCGGTCGGCGCGGCCAAACTCGGCGCGATAAAATACAACGGGGTGAAAGAACGGTCGGAAAATTTTATAAAAATGTTTCTGGCGACGGCGCGGGACGTAAGATCGGTAATAATCAAACTGACCGACCGCTATTGCGAAATGCAAGCGCTCGGTTCGCGACCGGCCGGCGAACAAAAACAAATCGCCCTGGAAACGCTTGAAATTTACGCCCCGATCGCCAACCGGCTCGGCATCGGCGAACTCAAAGGGCTTCTTGAAGACGAATCGTTCAGATATCTTTTGCCCGCCGAATTCAAGCGGCTTGAGAAAGAAGTGGCGGCGCGATACGAAGCGCGCCGGAATTACGCGGAAAAAATCAAACCGCTGATCTTGGAAGCGCTTAAAAAAGAAAAAATATTTCCTTTCGAAATAAATGTGCGGGCGAAACATTTTTACAGTTTGTATAAAAAACTCCAGCGGCGGAATACGGATCTCGATAAAATCCACGACCTGGTGGCCGCCCGCATTATCGTCAAAAGCATCAACGACTGCTATCTCGCCCTCGGCGCCCTGCACAACAATTTCAAGCCGCTCGCCGGATTCGTCAACGACTATATCGCGATGCCGAAGCCGAACGGCTATCAAAGTTTGCACACCACGATTTACGGGCCGGAAGAAAAAATAATAGAAATCCAGATTCGGACGCGACAGATGCACAACCGCGCCGAAAACGGCATCGCCGCCCATTGGGCTTATAAAGAAAAATCCAACCGGCAGGAAATCGGAGATTCGGAAGCCGCCTTGATCGGCCAATTAAGGGAATGGCAAAAATCCATCGGTAATAAAAACGAAGATTCGTTCAAAATAGACGTTTTCAACGATCGGGTTTTCGTTTTGACGCCGAAAGGCGATGTTGTCGATTTGCCCGAAGGCGCCACGCCGGTTGATTTTGCCTACCAAATTCATTCAAAAATCGGCGATGAATGCGCCGGTGTTAGAATAAACGGGAAAATCGCCGCGCTCGGCGACAAACTGAAATCCGGCGAAACGATAGAAATTCTGGTCCAAAAAGGCAAGAAGCCTTCGGCCGACTGGCTGAATTTCGTAAAAACCGGCGAAGCCAAAGAAAGAATCAAAAGCGTTTTGAAACGCAAAAAACTCAGGATTTGAAAATCTTTTCCAAAATCGCGTTCAATTCTTCCGGTGAAAAAAATTCGATAAGAATTTTGCCGCGGCCGTCGATATTGGCAAGCCGGACCCGTGTTCCCAAAAATTCTTCCAGCCGCGATTCCCAGGCCTTCGATTCCGGATCGGCTACCATTTTGCCGACCCGCCTCGCGACGCCCTTGATTTGCCGGCTGAAAGTTTCCGCCGCTCTCACGGCGAGATTTTTCGCCAGAATTGCGTTATACACCGCCATCATTTTGCCGACGTCCCCGCCGACCATTAAAATAGCGCGCCCGTGACCCTCGGTAATTTTTCCCGACGCGATCGCCTCTTGGATTTCGGCCGGCAAGTTCAAAAGCCGGAGCGTGTTGGCGACAAGTTCCTTCGATTGGCCGATTTTGGCGGCGATTTCCGGATTTCTCATTCCGAATTCGGAAACGAGCCGCCGGAAACTTTGCGCTTTTTCGATGGCGTTCAAATCGGCCCGCTGGATATTTTCAACCAAAGCCAGTTCGAGCTTTTCGCCGGCTTCGATTTTCGGCCGGATTATCGCCGGCGCGAAATTCAGGCCGGCCATTCCCGCCGCCCGCAGCCGCCGCTCGCCGGCGATGAGTTCATAAGAAACTTTTATACCCAAAGGATTTTCTTCCTCGATTTTCGTTACGATAATCGGCTGTAAAATACCATGTTCGCGAATCGAATCGGCAAGCGATCTCAATTCCGTTTCGTCGAAATCGCGGCGCGGCTGAAGCGGATTTCTTCCGATCTTATCTATTTCGATCAAAAAAACGCTTTCTTTTTCCCGCGGGCCGTTTTTTTCGACGGGCGGTTTTTGGCCGACGGCCGGCGGCGCGACTTTCGGAATAAGCGATTCCAATCCTTTTCCCAATCCGGAAAATTTCATCATATATTTTTATCTAAATTTATAATTTCCTGCGCCAGTTCGCGATAGGCGTAGCCGCCCGCGGAATTCGGCGCGTATTGCAAAATGGTTTTTCCGAAACTCGGCGCTTCGGCCAGCGACACCGATCTCGGGATCACCGCCGAAAAAACATATCCGGGAAAATTGCGGCGGACTTCTTTCATCACGTCGCGGCTCAATTTTTGCCGTTTGTCGTGCATCGTGAGAAGCGCGCCTTTGACTTTCAGATCCCGCCCCAAATTATCGCGTATTAAATTGATGGTTTCAAGAAGCTGGCCGAGGCCTTCGAGCGCGTAGTATTCGCACTGCACCGGGATAATCACCTCCTCGGCCGCCACCAGGCCGTTTATCGTCAAAAGCCCGAGCGACGGCGGCGAATCGACTACGATGTAATCGTAATTGGTGCGGATTTTTTTCAATATATCGTAAAGCCGCCATTCGCGTCGCTCGGAAGAAATCATTTCAACGGCCGCGCCGGCCAGTTCCGGCGCGGCCGGCAATAAATCGTATCCGAAAAGCCCCGTTTTTTTAATCGCCAGCTCCGGTTCGGCCGAACCGATCATCGAATGATATAAATGCGTATCGAGCCGACGCCAGTCGGCGCCGACGCCGACGGTGGCGTTGGCCTGCGGATCAAGATCGACAAGCAAAACATATTTCCCGAGCGCCGCCAAATACGCGCCGAGATTAACCGACGTGGTGCTTTTGCCGACTCCGCCTTTCGCATTGACGACGCTGATTATCCTTGCCATTGCTTTACTATAAGATAATTTTATGGCAACATCAATATAAAATTTAAAACAACCGTCGTGTTTCGGGCGAGTGGTGGAATGGCAGACACGCACGACTCAAAATCGTGTGCCGCAAGGCATGGGAGTTCGACTCTCCCCTCGCCCACAAATATTCTAAATTGCGATAGAAAAGCGGAATTGTTTAAATAAAAATATTCAAAATCTTGCCGAAAAAACTTTTTTCCACAAATTATCAATCGGTGAATAAAATTTAAATTCATGCAATTACTTGGCAATATAATTCAACAAATACAACAAAGGAATCATCAGCTCATTTCCGAATTTAGGAAAATTCGGAAAAATGTTTCAATCCAAATTTTACTTAATCCAATAGACAGACGGGGCGTTGATGTTGTTTTTGATATGATTAGAAATCCTCAATTCCAAGAGGAGTGTAAAAAATTTGAAAATCCAAATGACGTGGATGTGATAATAGATTCTTTTGGCGGAGATGCTGATGCCGCCTATCACATGGCGAAACTTATTGACAATCATTTTAGCGGCAACATTAAATATGTCGTCCCGAGATTTGCCAAAAGCGCGGCAACACTTATGGTTTGCGGTGGTAATAAAATTGTAATGGGCGAGACTTCAGAATTAGGGCCACTTGATCCACAAATTAGGCAAGATGACGGCAGTTATATTTCTGCAAAAGCCGTACAAGCAACGTTAGAGTTGATTAAAAAACACTTAAACAAAGCTGATAAACATGGCTTGGAATTAGCAACAATTTTAGCGAGCAGAATAAACCCACTGATTTTAGGACAATATGAAAGTAGTATTGATATAGCAAAAGAATATCAACGAGAATTATTGATGATGAGAATGTTAAAATCTAAGAAGAAATCTGATGTTAATAAAATTGTTGAACGTTTTGCAACAGGGTACACCCACCATTCAAGAGTAATTAGTTGTGTGGAAGCAAAAGATATCTTGGGAAAAGAAAATATAGAAATCTTGGCAAGTAATTCTCAAGAATGGAATTTGCTCTGGGAATTTTACCTCAACAACCACAACATTGCCGATCTTTTGGGTGTTCTGAAAAATATAGATAAATTAAAT
>JAJYIB010000009.1 GCA_021790275.1 bacterium | reverse complement strand
AGCCTTGCTCGGAAGAAAAATAAGAATGCCCATTCCCAATAAGATGAGCGCTAAAATCATCCCGAATATTTTCAGCAGTTTTCGATTGTTTTGAGAATTATTCATAAAAATATCTTAAAATTTTGGCGCGCCGCAATTTTTCAGGTCCTTTAATGTTAATGGTTGTTGCGCCATTGCTCGTTCGGCCATAATTGAACAGGGCAACTTTAGAGGCGGCGGTCTTAATCCAGCCGCAAAATCCGAAGTGGTTAATCCTCCGCTGTAGTGAAAATTAGGAAAATCGCCAACGCCGCCGTTTTCAAGACCGCAATAAGCGCCAATCTTTATTAATCTTATCCAATTAATATTATATCCTTTATAACGATCAACCACATCGACTGCGAAGCCATAGTTGTGGAAACTATGCCCCGGTTGAGCGTAAGTAACAATATGTCCATTAACCGTTCTTCCTTGCTGATATAAGTTAGCTTGATCTGCCATAGAAAAGAATCCTTCCACAATGCGCAATGTATAGCCGTATATCGCCGCAGTGGGAATAAAACAATCATTAACTTGGGTTATAAAATTCGGATCCAGCGCTGTAGGCAGAGGCACAGTATTTCGGATCGTAGATATTTTTTTATTAAAAATAGTTATTGATATAATAACTATAATGCCAATTAAAATTAATATATACTTTAGCCACCTGTGACGGAAAAATTTATGCAATCTTAATTTCAAACCTCCCATTCTTTTATTGAATATTTAATTTTCCGCGCGCCGTCTATAACTGAGAAGAAATAAAATAAAAATCAGCGCAATCGGTGTTCCGAGCGCAACGGGCAGTACTTGCCCCGGATTCAGATTTCTTTTTTGGCTCACTTGAAATTGGGTGATGCCGCTAACTTGCGGGAGTTCGTCGCCCGCTGCTTCGGCAATAATAATAAGCGAATATGTTCCGGCTTTAACGAAATGGATTTTCCAATTCAACGGCAAGGTTTGGCCCGCGTCGATGGTTCCGATATAAAGCCCCTTTTCGGCGCTCCAATCTTCAAGGTCAACGGGGAGCTTGGTTTCATTATCGGCTAATGACAAATAAGTTGTGATATTGTTAAGCGGCTTGGCACCGGCATTAGTTATCGTTCCTTGCACGGTAACGAAATCGCCGGCAGTGCCGCTTAGGGTTTTTGAAGAAGAGATATCGAGCACAAGCGCCGGCGGCGCGCTCTTGGCGAAAAGATTTCCGGCAAAAAGAATAATGGCGGCGCTTAATATAAATATGATAATTTTTTTCATATTCAGTCGTTTTTGATTATTTCCCGATTTTTGAATCGCTTTGCGGCAAAAGTCAAAAATCCAATAGTAAGCAAGCAAAAAATAATGAGAGGCAAGAGAAATTTCCAATTTCCTAAAATCGCGGTTTTGTAATCAACCAAGACGTTATCGAGCGAGGCAAACACATTATCGACGGGGTTTATCTTGCTAAAAAACTGCGATGGGGCATTGTTTTTTAAAGTTGAAGAAAATAATGCGGGGGTGACAAGTATAATCAAAGTAACAAGAGACGTAGTAAGCGTGTTTTTTGTCGATCGGTAAATAAGAGAAATGCCAAAAATTAATGCGATAAGTCCCGCAATACAGAGCGTGCCAAGAAGCGCGACATATCCGATAAACGCGAAAGTCAGCCCCGATCCCGAAGACGCGACGACAATATAGGGCAGCGAAACAATAAAAATGGCCGCCCAAAGCGTAAGAGAGGCGAAGAATTTTCCGAAAATAAAATCCTTTATTGAAAGCGGAGAAAGAAATAAACTTTCGGCGGTCTCTTTTTCAAATTCCGCGGTGATGATGGACGAAGCGTCAATGGCCACTATAAGCAGAGCCACGCCGATGGCGATCTGGCCAAGCAGCAGCATAAGTTCGGTTTGATCGAGCAAACTCAGTTCTTTATTGGTTAAAAGCAGATAACTTGTGAAACTGAAAAGAAGCGAGGCGATAACAAGCCACAGCATGCTTTTCCAAGTGTAAAGTTCGCCTCGTATTTCTTTTTTCCAAATGTGTTTGAACATGCTATTTTCCGGTTAGATGCAAAAATATTGCGGTAAGAGTTTTATCTTTTAATTTTGTTTTTTCTCGCAATTCGTCTATTGTGCCCTCGGCAATTAGTTTTCCGTTATTGATAATTCCGATTCGCGAGCAAAGATCGGAAACTTCGTTTAAAAGATGGGATGAAAAAAATATAGTAACGCCGTTTCCATTCAGTTTTTTAAGCAAAGAGCGGATATCTTCCTGTCCCTGCGGGTCAAGGCCGAGCGTCGGCTCGTCAAGAAAAAGGACTCGGGGATTATTGATAAGCGCCCGCGCCAAACCGAGACGCTGTTTCATGCCGCGAGAGTATGCTCCGATTTTTGAATTTTTTCGCTCGGCAAGATCAACTTCTGCAAGAAGCGACGCGATCCGTTTTTCCTTTTCTTTCCCGGCGATTCCATAAAGATCAGCAAAAAATTCAAGATATTCCGCAGCGGTCATCCATTCATAGAATCCTCGGCTTTCCGGAACAACGCCGATTAATTTGGCGATCCGCAATTTGTCTTCCAAAGGATAATTATCGATTGTAATTTTCCCGTGATCCGGCTTAAGAATGCCCGTCAGCATCCTAATCGTCGTGGTTTTTCCGGCGCCGTTTGGCCCCAAGAAACCGAAAAATTCTCCTTTTTGAATATGAAGACGCAATCCATTAACGGCTTTCATGGCGCCGTATGACTTGCTTAAATTTTCCGCGGAGATTATGTCCTGCATCGTTTTTATTTTTTATTCCAAAATATATTTATGAGAATACCGGCAACCCCGACAATAATTAAAAACCAGCCCGCGAAAAAATTGATTTGCGCTTGGCTGTCGGGAACATCGTAAAAGAATTTCAAGTAGAAGCCGAATCCCAGTACCGCGAGAGAGATGAAAAGAAAAATTTGCCTCATGTTATTTATTCTCCCACTGAAAACTGTCTAAAATAGAAGTAAAAAGCGGCTGGAGATTTGCGAAATTGTTTTGCGGAGCCGTAAGAGTTAAGACGGCGGCGTGATCTTTGCCGGCAATGTATGTCTTTACGGTTTCGTAATTCGCGCCGTTTTGGGCGCTTTGATATATCAACTGATAAGCATCATTGCCGCCAACGAACATTTTTTGATAGTTAATGCGACTGTAGCCCTTAATATTTTTTTTGAGCTTCGATTCGTCTTGGCTTAGAACAAAGAGTTCTAAGGTTGTATTGTCGGCAATATCCTGAAGTTCCGCGGATCCGCTTCCGTTATTAAAGTTAAAATGATAACTTCCGGGACTTTTTGACTCCAATTGCCAGGTCTGCGGAAATTTAATGGTGTAGAAATTTTCCGCCAGATCTTTGTTGTGATAAACATCAAATGATTGGACCGCGGTCGGTTTTAATGATGAAGGATTGACGCGGGCGGTTATCGCCCCTGAAAGCGGGCCGAAAGAATACAGATACAAAACCGCCAAAGCGATGAAAGTAAGCAGGAAAATCAAAATAATCTTTTTATTCATAATTTATAGTATTTCAAAACAATATGAAATTTTCATGAAGAAAAGTTGAGGAGCGCCAAAAAATTAAAGAGCGCTCTTAAGAGCGCTCTTTAATTTGCCTACTTACTCTACTCCTTCAAATTGGTGGTCAGCATTGGCTCCGGCTTGATCTTGGTGCCCGCCGCCTGACAAATTCTCATTTGTTTCAACGGCGGATTCGGGCTGGCCGTTATCTTTCGTATCCTGAATATTGTCTTTATCCGTTGCGGCGTTATTCTGTTCGCCGGCCGCAGATTGATTTTGAATCTGGGCGGGCGGAGTTGACGGGTTAGAATTCTGGGCGCGCGCTTGAAGACCTATCGCGCCGGCGCTCCCAAGCAATAGAGACACTATCGCGAGTATAGTGGCTGATTTTTTATTCAACCGCATATATTTTTCCCTTATATTTAATGACTATTCTTCAAGTCGACCTTTTTATTCTTGAAGCATCTCTATTGTAATGGAGTGGGAATGAAATCAGTGTGAAGTTAAGATAGGGCCGGGAAACTAATAGTAACTGTTGTTCCTTTCCCCAATTCGCTTTCAATGTTGATGACGCCATGATGCCGGCGCGCAATCTCTTCGGCGATAGCCAGTCCTAAACCCGTTCTATCGTTTTGTCCTCGCGCTTTATCAACGCGATAAAAACGCTCAAATACATGCGGCAGTTCTTCTTTAGGTATTCCTATGCCCGCGTCCTGAATACTTACTATTGCCTTGCCATTGTTTTGTTCAACGGTTGCGCGGACATAGCCGCCGGCGGGAGTGAAATGAATGGCGTTGCTCACGATATTCATTATAAGTCGCTGTAAAGCTTCGGCGTCTCCGTGAATAAATACGGTAACGGAGCGCTCAATGGAGAGCTGAACATTGCGTTCTATTGCTATGTTTCGCATTTTCTTTACAACTTGCTCGATTATCTTTGTTATATTGATTTTTGTAAAAGAATAATTTTTTTTCTTGCTCTCTAATTTTGAAAGCGTCAGTAAATCTTCGGTTAGTCCTGTCATTAATTTCACCTCGTCAATGGCGCCGGCAATAAGGGCGCGCTCCTTATCTTTATTCCATTCCTTTTCTCGCAGGGCTACTTCTAAATTCGTCTGCATCACCGAGAGCGGCGTTCGGAGCTCGTGCGACGCGTCGGCGGTAAATTGTTTTTGCCGTTCCATCGCTTGTTGAATGGGTTTTAATGTTTTCCCCGCTAAAAAATAACTTAAGCCGCTGGAAATAAGTAATATCGCAAAATCAATAAACAAAATGGTTGTTTGCAACTGGTCGGTCGTTTTTCCGATGACTGATTCTTGGGTTTGGTCATCCGAAAAGTTGCCTTCAAAATTATCCCGAATATTTTTGGCGAGGGAGTAATATAGAAATAAGCTGAAAATCATCAAAATAATGGCAATAATGCCGATATATAAACCGGTAAGTTTCAAACGGGCGCGTTGAAACAGATTATGCTTTGAACCGGTAACCCACTCCGCGAATTGTTTCCAATAATTTTTCATGATGGCCATAATCTATTTTTTTGCGTAAATTTTTGATATGCACGTCAATGGTGTTGCTAAAGGCATTGGCGGCAAAATCCCAAGCGTGGTCGTATAATTCGTCGCGAGTAATAACTCGATTAGGATGGCGTATCAAGTACTCCAATACCATAAATTCTTTGAGCGTGAGCGAAATTACTTTGCCGGCGCGAGCGACGTCTCTATTGGTTGTGTTCAAAACAAGATTTTTTACTTTTAATTCAGCCGGTAAGATTTCTTTCGGACGACGCAGTAAAGCACGGATCCGCGCCAAGAGCTCGTCAAACGAAAACGGTTTTATTAAATAATCATCGGCGCCGCAGTCAAGCCCCGCTATTTTATCTTCCGTCGCGTCCTTCGCGGTGAGCATTAAAACCGGAATGGCAATGTTGGCCTTGCGCCAATCTTTGCATACTGCGATGCCGTCTTTTTTAGGAAGCATGATATCTAAAATCGCCAAGTCATAATCATGCGTACCAAATTCGATACGCCGCTCGCCGCTTTCACCATCCAAAACATAGTCGGCGGCATAACCTTCTTGTTCCAACCCCCGTTTTATCCCAGAAGCTAATTTTTCATTGTCTTCTATAAGAAGAATTTTCATAATGGCAATATACAAAAACAAGATGAACTTTTCATGAAGATTTTTATCAGATATAAACTTTATGCAAAGACGGAAATATCGAAACGCATTATTTTCAAATCACGATATAGGCCTGACCGTCGGTAAAAAATTGGTCATCAGTTTGCAAATGTGAGGGGGCTGTCCCTCGAACTTGCGCTCAAGCCCGCGGTGTTTTTTTGAACGAAGTGCGAACTTTTTTTGACGCAAATCCCGATTTTGACTTTTAGCCCCCTCCGCCGCGCCCTGAGTTTGATAAGTCTAAAAATGAGGTCGAATATTCCGTCTAATCAAAAAGATCAATATATTTTTGATAGGCAAAAACCCTGTCTCTTTTACGCCCAGTTTGTTCTTTAAGAATTCCAAGGTGCGCAAATTTAGCCACGAGTGCCAATGCATTCGGATTCTTAACTTCGGCAATACGTTCCACATCTGCAACTTTAACAAGTGGTGTTTTATATAGGGTATTGAGCAACTTCATAGCTCTTTCCGTGGACCGACCTAACGAAGCAATTTTCTCGGTATCTTCAGCTCTCAACTTGAGAATTTTCCGCGCCGTAATTATAGCATTTTCTGCCGTCTTCTCAACACCTGTAAGAAAAAACTTAAGCCAGCTTTCTATTTCATCTTTTTCATGAACGGCATTTAACTTATCGTAGTATTCGCGACGGTTGCTTTTAAAGAATTCTGAAAGATAGAGTAATGGCTTGCGTAGAATACCTTGTTGGCACAAATAAAAAGTCACGAGCAATCTTCCAATTCTTCCATTACCGTCAAGAAACGGGTGGATATTTTCAAACTGAGTGTGCGCAAGGCCAATTTTCAACAAAGCAGGCATCTGCGATCCGTCGTGCAGGAATTTTTCAAAGTTGCTCAATAGTTCTGACAATTCCGTATGCGGTGGCGGAACATATGTCGCTGTTTCTATTGTCGGACCGCCAACCCAATTTTGCGAGATGCGAAATTCGCCCGGTGTTTTATGTTCACCGCGAACGCCTTTAAGTAGCCGTGCGTGAATTTCTCGTATAAGCCGCACAGAAAGCGGAAATGATTCTAGGCGACCCAAACCATAATTCATAGCATTGATGTAATTCAAAATCTCGTCAACATCTTTGTGAGTTGCGTCGTCTTCAATTCTGGCAGAGGCTTTCAACACATCAGCGAATGTTGCCTGCGTTCCTTCCACTTGGCTGGAGAGCGTCGCTTCTTTACGGACGTACATAAGGATAAAGAAGTCGACATCGGGCAAAATTTCAGTAATTCCGTCTAATCTACCAACGGCTAAATCAGCTTTAGAAAGCAAGTTCTGTAATGCAGGGTCGTTTTTTAACTGGAACGGTAAAGGTTCTGGCATAAATGCCTTATATTTCTGCTCTCCTTTGAGTTGTTGTGTATATTTACCCGACCTCATATTTTGTTTGCGTTGATTAGCCGTTTCGCTATCTACGATACATAGTGTATATCATAGATAAGGAAAGATCAAATCTATGCTTCAAAATTTGTCTATTAAAAAGTACAGAGACGAACCAATGAAAGCGGTAAGCAAATTCCTCCTATGGCAAACAGCATCATTAGCCAATTAAATGGGTTGCGTGCTTAGACTCGCGGAAGGTGGAGGATTCGAACCTCCGATGCCGTTTCCGGCATACCGCATTTCAAGTGCGGCGCATTCGGCCTCTCTGCCAACCTTCCCCGTTTGTCGGGCCTTATTTTCGCCAACGATAGCATAAATTATCGGGAAAATGAAATGCTTTCGAATGTCTCGGTTCGGCGCCGCCCCGCGGCGCGGGGCGGCGCTATTTTTCGAAAGCGCGGTAGACGCTCGGAAGTTCCAAACCAAGCGCCCAGGCCGAAAACCCATGAAGTTTGTTGTTCACGACCAGTTCGATTTTTTTAGCCATACTGGCGGCGTTTTCATACCAGATAGTGTATTGCTTCGAACGATGCCAGTAAGTTAAAAAAGCCGCTTCGAGATTATTGTCGTAATTTACCGAAACTTTATGATTTTTGAAAACGTTGTAAATTCCCTGCCGGCCGCCGATGCCGACGCGCGCGCCGGTTTGATCGTTCCACTGCCAGTAATAAAGAGGGACGCCCATCGAAAGTTTTTCGTTCGGTATGTATTTCAAAGCATAATCGACGGCGCTTTTAAGCCACTCGTATCTTACGACCGGGCCGGTCGAATACGGATCGTCGTATGACATCAAACTGATGAAATCCGCGTTGCGAGCGAGCGACGCGTAATCGTAAACGCCGACGATTTTTTGCCAGAGATTGTTGGGATAATCGTTCGGATCGCTCGACGTCTGGGCGATGACGGCGACGCTCAATACGAGATTATTTTTTTTGAAAGTATCGGCCGCGCGTTTTATAAACTCCGAAAATTTATCGCGGTAAGAAGCGTCCATTTGCTCGAAATCGAACTGCCAGCCCCAGTAATTTTTCTTTTTTCCTTCATTAACAAGAGCGGCAATGGCGGTATCTTGATAAGCCGGATTGTCGAGAAGCGTTCGGTACGACCGGCTGAAATTGCCGTTGGTAACAAGCGGCATAATTTTGATGTTGCGGTTTTTCGCGAATAACAGGACGTTCGGTTTGATGCGGCCGTAAAGTTTGCCGTAGCCGTTTAGCGAATACGATTGCGGCGCCAGCACGTCTATCGAATCGTAATGGGCGAAAAGCGATGCCCTCGCGTTTTTGCCTTCGCGGTAATAAAAAATTCGGAGATAATTATAGGAATTTTTGGCGGCCGACAGCGAAGCCCCGCCTTGCGGGGCGGCCGCCCCGCAAGGCGGGGCCGAAAATATCGCCGCGGATAAAAAAATTATCGCCGCCGATTTTAAAAATGCCGAAGAAAGTTTCATACGATGCATTTTATCAGAAATGCGCTTTTGATGCACGCTTGGTTTTCGATATATAATCGGTTTATGGATAATTGCCGGCATCATAATCATAACGGAATGAACGCGGCGGCCGGAAGCGGCGGGCATAGCAGGCACGCCGGCCACAGCGCTTCGATGTTTGTCAGAAAATTCTGGATCAGTTTGATTTTAACCGTTCCGGTTGTTTTTTATTCTCCCGCCGCCGAAAATTTTTGCAAATTTTCGGCGCCGAAATTTTACGGTTCGCAGTATCTTGATTTTATTCTCGGCTCCATTGTCTTTTTTTACGGCGGCTGGGTTTTTATCGCCGGCGCTTACCGAGAACTGAAAGAAAAATTGCCGGGAATGATGACGCTTATCGCGCTCGCGATTTCAACGGCTTACATTTACAGCGTTTTTTCGGTTTTCGCCAAAACCGGCGAAGATTTGTTTATCGAACTGACGACTTTAATCGTCGTGATGCTGCTCGGTCATTATTTTGAAATGCGCGCCGTCGGCGGCGCTCAAAGCGCGCTGAAAGACTTGTCGAAATTACTGCCCGACACGGCGGAAATCATCGTTCCGCGCGGCGGCGTGGCGGGAACCAAAACGATTCCGGTTTCGGAATTGAAAATCGGCGATGTCGTTTTCGCGCGGCCGGGAGGTAAAATTCCGGCCGACGGGGAAATCGTCGAAGGCGAATCCGATGTCAACGAATCGATGATTACCGGCGAATCGAAGCCGGTTTCAAAAAACGCCGGCGATCGGGTTGTCGCCGGCACGGTGAACGGCGACGGCAGTTTGAAAATCAAAGTTTCGCAAATCGGAGAAAATACTTTTATGGCCGGCATAATGCGGCTTGTCGCCGAGGCGCAAGCGTCGAAATCGCGGCTTCAAATTCTTTCCGATCGCGCCGCTTTTTATTTAACAATCGTAGCGATTGCGGCCGGTTCCGCGACTTTTGTCGCTTGGCTTGCCGCCCGCGCCGGATTCGCTTTTGCGGTCGACAGATTGGTCGCGGTTTTGGTTATTACCTGTCCGCACGCTCTCGGTTTGGCCGTTCCTTTGGTAGCGTCGATTTCCACGACCATGGCGGCGCGCGGCGGCTTGCTCATCCGCCATCGCCTCGCGCTTGAAGCGGCGAGAAAAATCGATATCGTCCTGTTCGACAAAACCGGCACTCTCACCAAAGGTGAATTCGGCCTGATGCGCGTCGCGGCCGCCGCCGGCTATGATGAAAATAAAGTATTGCAATCGGCCGCTTCGGTCGACGCCTATTCGGAGCATCCCGTTTCCAAATCGATGGTTAAAGCCGCGCGAGAAAGATCTCTCGAAATTTTGCCGGTTAAGAATTTTACGAGATTACCCGGATTGGGGGTGGAAGGCGAAGTCGTCGGCGAGAAAATTTTCGCGGGCAATTTCACGAGAGTCGAAAATCTCGGTTTGAAATTGCCGGCCGAACTGGCGGCGGCGGCCGGCGAAGAAAACAAAAAAGGCCGGACGGTTATTTTTGTCGTTAAAAACGATAAGGCAGTTATCGGCATTTGTTCGTTCGCGGATCTGATCCGCGGCGAATCGCGCGAAGCGATAGACGCGCTTAAAAAAATGAAAATCAAGACGGCGATGATTACCGGCGATTCCGAAGACGTGGCGAAACAAACGGCGTCGGAATTGAAAATCGACGAATATTTTTCGAGGGTTTTGCCCGGCGACAAGGCCGCGAGAGTAAAAATACTTCAGGAGCGGGGATTGAAAGTCGCAATGGTCGGCGACGGCATCAACGACGCGCCGGCGTTGACTCAAGCCGATTTGGGAATCGCCATCGGCGCCGGAACAAACGTCGCCATCGAGTCGGCCGGCATTATTCTTGTCAAAAACGATCCCCGCGATATCGTTAAAATCATCGAGCTGTCGCGGATGACGTATGCCAAAATGGTCCAGAATCTTTTTTGGGCGGCGGGATACAACGTTGTCGCCATTCCGCTGGCGGCCGGCGTTCTGGCGTTTAAAGGAATTTTTTTGCCGCCGGCAGCGGCGGCGATTTTAATGTCTTTAAGCACGATCATCGTCGCCGTCAACGCTTTGACGATGCGCGCCCGCCGGATTTGATTTATTTTTTGATTACGATTCGAGGAAAATCCGGAAGTGATAAACAACCGCCAGGTAAATTCCCGAAAGTATGAAAAATGTCAAAAGTCCCAAAGCGATAGCGTATCGCGATCCGATTTTCGGCGCGTAATGGGCGACGATAATCATATACGGCACCCATGAAATCAGCGTGCCGACAAGCACAAACCAGGCATGCTGGCCGACAGCCATACCGCCTCTCGACTCGCCGATGAAAACATAAGCCACCAGAGTGAAAACCGGCATTAGCGTCGCGAGTCCCGAAAGTATTCTCGATCCGTGTTCTTCGAAAGCCACGATGGCGACGGTGAAAATTCCGCCAGTCAGAAAATAGATCAAATAGCTTTTGATTTGCGGCCACATACGCCGGCATTGTATCATAAATTTTGACGGATTTTAACTATGAATTTTATCTCGATTTTTATTGCCAGATATCTTTATATTTTTTCCATAGCCGCCGCCGTGGTTTTTTTCGTCGCCAAGACGCGGGAAATAAAAAAAAGATTGGCGGTTTGTTTCGTCGCGATAGCGTCGCTTTCATATATTATTTCCAGAATTGCTTCCCGATTTTATTACGATCCGCGACCGTTCGTTGCCGGCCATTTTACGCCGCTTATCGCCCACGCTCCCGACAACGGCTTTCCTTCCGACCATGTTCTGCTTGCCGGCGCTGTCGCGATGGCGGTTTATTTTTACAATAAAAAACTCGGCGCGGCGCTTTGGGCAATAGCCGCTGTCATCGGCATAGCGAGAATTTACGCCGGCATCCATCATTTTGCGGATGTCTTTGGCGGCGCCGCGATTGTCGTCCTGTCGGCGGCGATATATTATTATGTCGTCCATAAATTTAAATTTTTATGAAAATTTTAAGCTTTAACATCTGGGATTTGCCGATGTGGCACGTCAAAGACCGGTCGGATAGAATAAAAAAAATCACCGATTATCTCAAAACCTCCGATGCGGAGATCGTTTGCCTGCAAGAATCTTTCGATCCTCGCCATCGAAAATTAATTCACGGCGAAATGGCATCGGCGGGTTTTGCTTCGACCGACAAAAATTTTGAAAGCCGGCGCGTTTTTTTCAGAAAATTCGACCGCACCGGCGGATTGGCGGTTTTTTCCAAATTTCCGATTATAAAAAACGAATTTATTCCTTTTAATCGCTTTTTAAGTATCTTTTCTCCGGAATATTTCGGACGCAAGGGCATGCTTACGGCCGTTTTGCAAACGCCGCGCGGCAAAATTATCGTTGCGAATACTCATCTTTATAGGAATTTCAGTTTTTTCGATCGATTTGTTCGTCATCGTCAGATGAAAAAAGTCCTCGATTATTTAAACAATGAAAAATCGGCGCCGGTGATTTTGGCCGGTGATTTCAACGAAGATTTTCTTGCCGCCAAAGAAAATTTTTTAAAAATTCTCGGCGAAGGGGGTTTTAGAATGTTTCAAGAAGAGGCCGCGCCTTCATATAGGAAAAATAATCCTTATAATTTTTTGTTGGGAAATTCGAAGCGCTACGATCACATTTTCTGCCGCGGCTTCGAATCGATCAATATGAAACCGGCCGGCCATTCCGTAATTTACACGCCCGTGCCGCTATCCGATCATGATCCGATTTTATTAACAATCGATTAAGCCGACATTTTTGACCGATATGCCAACGGCATTGGTAACATACATAACGCACTACGGATACTTCGCTATTTTTTCTCTGGTTTTTTTGCAGGAAATCGGCGTGCCGAATCCGGTGCCGAACGAAACGGTTTTGCTTTTTGCCGGCTATCTGTCATCCGCCGGGATTCTAAGTTTCCCTCTGACTTTTATCACGGTAGTTTCGGCCGATTTTATCGGCACATCTATTTTGTATCTGGTTTTTTATCATTTTGGCGAACTCATTCTTGAAAAAAAACCAAAATGGATTCCGCTTTCGAAAACGCACGTCCAAAAAATATCGGAAAAAATATCGGATAAGGGGCGTTGGGGAATTTTTGTAGGCCGGTTGGTACCGTATTTGCGCGGCTATGTCTCCATTGCCGCCGGAGTTTTAGAAATTCGCCCCGCTATTTTTCTGACAACGGTTATTTTTTCGGCGATTCTTTGGAGCGGTGGCTATGCGGTCGCCGGTGTTATTATCGGCCCTTATTGGCAGACGGCCGCCGATAAAATCGGCGGCGTCCAAATGATTATTTTAACGGCAATCGTCGTTATCGCTTTGATTTTTATTATCCGCCATTTTATGAAAAAAAGGCGGGATACTACCGGAAAATAGTCTTATTTCGGCACCGAAAAATACGCTTTCAGATATGCTTTGGCGTAAAGAAACGTCAGCCAGATTCCGTATTTTTCGAATCTTCTCGGCGAACTTTTAACGCGTAGGCTCGGATCGAAAAACACCTTGCCGACCCGCCGCGCAAACAGCATCGCCATTGTAGCATCATCGCCCCAAAAAGCGATTGGCGGAATGCCGCCGATTTTTTTTATCGCGCTTTTCGTCGAAGCGAAATTGCCGCCGAATAAAATACCGGCTTTGCGCCGGAAAATCAAATAAAGCAGAGGCGGTATCATTGCGTACAAAATTAACTTATTGTAAATTTCATCGGCCAATTTTTTTAAACCGGTAAAACCGTAATCGTAAGGGCCGGAGACGGCGGCGACTCCCGGTTGTTTAAGGTATTCGGTGATTTTTTCAAGCCAGTTATATGGCGCTTCGGAATCGGCATCGAGAAAGGCGATTATTTTTCCTTTCGATTCGGCAACGCCTCTTGCCCGCGCCATATTGGTGCCTTTGTTTTTTTCGACAATCACTTTGTCGGCGCCGGCTTTTCTGGCTTCGTCCGATGTGGCATCGGACGAATTATTATCGACAACGATTATTTCATATTCATTTCGGGAGATGTTTTGCCGCCGCAGGCTCGCAACGGCTTGTCTTATGTTTTTTTCTTCATTATACGCCGGAATGACGCAGGAAATTTTAATTTTCGTATCGTTCATCGTTTGTTTTTCGGCCGTCATAGAATAATTGCTATCTCGTCGTTTTTGATATAACACGATCCGCCGTCGATTTGGATTACGTCTTTTTTCCCGTCCGAATTTTCAAGAACGACGGTTCCTTTTTCCAAAATCATAAAAGCTTCGGCGTGTCCCGAAAGAATTTGCGCCTCGCCGGAAAACGTCGGAAGCGTTACGGCTTTCAAATTTTCGTAAACATTGGTTTTGGCGGTTTCCGCCGAGGCGACGGCGCAGGTCATTTATTTTATTTGATCGATTGATCCTATCATATAAAGTTTGTCGAGATCCGTATCGTCGAATTCTCCGGCCAGGATTCTTTCACAGCCGTCCAGCGTTTTTTCAAGCGGCACGTATATGCCCGGAGTTTTTTGGAACGCCTCGGTAACGAACAACGGCTGGGTTAAAAACTGCCGCAAACGCTCGGCTCTTTTGGCGGTAAGCCGGTCCGCACGCGACAATTCGTCGATGCCCAAAATGGCGATAATATGCGACAATTCCATATATTTTTGAAAAGTCGATTTGACCTTGGAAGCGATATCGAAATGCCGTTCACCGACAATGTCCCGATCGAGTCGGACGGAAAATGACCGGAGTATGTCCACGGCCGGATATATGCCTTTTTCGGCGATGTCGCGCGAAAGCACCAAAGAAGAATCGAGATGGGAAAAAATAGCGACGATTGCCGGATCGGTGATATCGTCTGCCGGCACGTAAACCGCCTGAACGGATGTAATCGCGTTGTTTCCGACATTGCGTATCCGCTCTTCGAAGACGGCCAAATCGCTCTCAAGCGTCGCTTGATAGCCCAATTCGGAAGGAACATGCCCCAAAATCGCGCCTATTTCCATACCGGCCATAGCATAGCGAAAAACATTGTCGACAAAAAAGAATGTGTCTTGTTTCATTTTATCGCAGAGAAATTCCGCCGCCGCCGCCGCCGAAAGCCCCACGCGCGCCCTAACGCCCGGCGCTTTGTCCATCTCGCCGAAATAAAGCGCCACGTTTCCCAAGACTCCGAGATTTTTAAGAGTGAGATACAAATCGTTGCCTTCGCGGATGCGTTCGCCGACGCCGCCGAAAACCGAATAACCGATTTTTTTTAGGGATATGTTATGCATCAGCTCGGTCGTCAAAACGGTTTTGCCAACGCCCGCCCCGCCGAAAAGACCGATTTTATCGCCGAAAGCTACCGGAGAAATAAGGTCGATTATTTTGATTCCGGTTTCGAGAATCCGACTTTTCGGCGTCGAAATTTCACTGTTGCCGGCGATGTTTCCATAAAGCGGAAAAGAGGCGCCGTTTTCAAACAGCATATCGTCTATCGGATTCCCGAACATATCGAACATTCTTCCCAAAATATTTTCGTTCAGGCGAACCGACAGAGTTTTCTCGCCGTATGAAACCGTTTCGTTCCGACTCGATTTTTCGAGCGGCGAAAGAGCGATGGCCCTCATCGTTTTTAGATCTTTTTTTTCAATCGCTTCGAAAAACGCGCCGGTTTCGCTTTTCAAAAGCCCGTGAATTGGCGGCAGCGCCTTTTCAAATTTTATCTCGGCGACGCCGTTTCTTATCGAAATAATTTTTCCTTTGATTTCTTTCATAATGTCAGCGTATAGCCGCGTTGCGGGCGGCGAAACTTTCCAATTCTTTTTGAGTGGCGAAGCGATGACGTTCTTTGGTGTAGGCGATTATAAGTTTTTTTATCAAACTATCGGTTTTGGAAGACGCGTCTTCCATGGCGACGGTTCTGGCGGAAAGTTCCGACAGTTGCGATTCGATAATGATTTTATAAAAAAACGCGCGAATATATTTTTGAAGCAGAGTGTCGAACACTCGGCTTTTCGAAGGCTCGTAAATCGGAAAGCCGAGCGGTTCGTTTTTTTTATTTTCCGTTTTTATTTTCGCCGGCTCAAATTGAAAAGGCAAGAGGGGGAGAAAACCGGCTCCTGTTGCGCCAGAGAAACGAATTCGGGATAGAGAACATCCGCCGCCGAAAATCGTCCCCGCCCGAATTCATTAAAAATGAAATCGATGATTTCCCGCACGCTTTGATCTTGGGAAGCGCCGGAAACCCGGTCGAAAGATTTTATTACCGGTGCGTTTTCTTCGACGAGATATTCCGAACCTTTCTTGCCGACGGAAATGACATATTGATATTCGCCGGCGGTTTCCAGGAAGGCATTGATGATTTTATGCCACAATCCTCCCACCAAACCTTTGTCTCCGGTGATAACGATAAGCGCTTTTTTCCCCGGCGATTTTTTCAAAGCGGGATGATTTTTTCCGGCGTAAAACAAAGACAGGCGGTCAAGCTGTTTTTTGATCCGCGCGGCGTAAAAATCGAGATTGGCGGCGTTTTCTTTCAAAAAATGAACCGAAGAAGCGGCGATTTTTTCTATCGCTTTCACTGTTTCGGAAACATCTCTCAAGCCGCCGATTTGATTTTGATATGCAAGATACGTTTTCATAATTGCGACGCAAATTCCTGTTTAAAATCCATAATCGCTTTGGTGGTTTCGGCTTTCGTTTGATCGTCGAAAACGCCGGTTTTTATTTTTTCGAGCAGGCGGAAATAACGGTTTTTCATAAGTTCCAGGAAAAGTTTTTCTAATTCGGGCCAATTTTCCCTATCAATGTCGTCGAAAAAACCTTCTTCGACAGCATAAAACAAAACCGTTTGTTCCGCCCATGAAACCGGCATATGCTTTTCCTGCTTCAAAAGTTCCAGCGTCAAATCGCCCCGAAAAATTTTCTTTTTCGCTTCGGCGCTCATCACCGTTTCGAGCTGGGACAGTTTTTGCAGTTCTTTGTGCTGGGCCAGAGTCAGACGCAGACCCCTCACAGCTTCGCGTAACGCTTTCGGCTGGGCCCGGCCGCCCACGCGGGAAACGGAAAGTCCGACATTAACGGCCGGCAGAAATCCTTTTTGGAAAAGCCCGTTTTCAAGATAAATTTGGCCGTCGGTAATGGAAATAAGGTTGGTGGGCACGAAAGAAGTTATATCGCCTTCCTGCGTTTCGATAATCGGCAGAGCGGTTAGAGATCCTCCTTTTTTTCCTTTCGATAATTTCGCCGCTCGCTCCAAAAGTCCGGCGTGAAGGGAAAAAATGTCGCCGGGAAACGCTTCTCTTCCCGGAACGCGATTGAGAAGCAGTGAAATATCCCGATAAATTTTGGCGTGCTTGGAAAGATCGTCGTAAATAATCAGCGCGTCTTTGCCGCCGTCCCGAAAAAATTCGGCGATGGCGCAGCCCACAAAAGGAGCGAGATATTGGGAAGCGAACGAATCGTTGGCGGTGGCGGCGACGATCGTTGTGTAAAGAAATGCGTTTTGTTCGTTGAACAAAGAAACGAGTTCGCGCAATTTTTGTTCCTTTTGGCCGCAGACGACGTAAACGCAATAAACCGGCGGCTCGGCATTTTTCTGATTTAAAACCGCATCCGTTCCGATGGTGCTTTTTCCGAGTTTCCGATCGCCGATAATCAATTCGCGCTGGCCTCGGCCGAGCGGCAGAGCCGAATCGATGATTTTTATTCCGGTCGAAAGCGGTGTGGAAACAGGTTCCCGATCGATGATGCGCGGCGCTTCTTTGAAAACGGGTTCATTTTTTCCGGAAACATTGCCGAGACCGTCTTTGGGTTTGGCCAGACCGTCAACAATTCTTCCGATGTAATCTTCGGAAACGGGTATTTTAAAAAGCTCGCGGCTTCTGAATACCGGCTTGCTTGCGTCGAATTTTTCATCGAAAAACAGCGCTTCGGCGAATTCTTCGCCGAAACCGGCGACAATGGCCGCCGGCGCGCCGTTTTCATCGAGAAGAGTTTCATGGAGAAATATATCCGGCAGGCCTTCTATGCGCGCTATTCCGGAAAAAAAGGAAACGATTCTGCCGGCGTTTTCATTTTTTGTTTTCTTCATTTTCTATTTTTTCCAAGCGATCGCGGATTTGTTTTATCACTTCTTGTTTTTCTTTTTCGGCTTCGTCTCGAGATCGTTTTTTTATTTCTTCCGACACTTCTTCCGCTTCTTTAATAATCTCTTCGGCCCGCTGTTTGGCCGCCGCCACGTCGGTTTGGTTTTGCTTTTCCGTTTTCGATTTTTCCCGTTCCAATTCCGCGGCTTGATCCCGCGCTTTTTTCAATTCCGCGTCGTCTTCGGCTATTTTTTTAAGTATCGGTTTGTACAAAAACTTGGTGAGTATCCACAACAACAGCCCGAAATTTATCAGTTGGGCGATCAAAAGTTTTATGTCGATACCGAGTCCTCCCAATAGCTTCATAATATCAGGCGACGAATTTAAGTATTAAAGCGACGACCAGCGCGTAAATCGCCACGGCTTCGGCGAAAGCGATGGCGATAATCATCGAGATCTGAATGCGGTCGGAATTTTCCGGATTGCGCGCCATCGCGATTAAAGCCGCCGCGCCTATCGCGCCGATTGCCAGCGCCGGTCCTATGGTGCCGATAGCCATTGCGAATGCTGATGGATTCATATTATTTGGTTTATTTAATGTTAATAATTTATGCGCTCGACCCGATATGGCGGATCGTGCCGTTTTTAATGAATGTCAAAGTGAGCGCGGAGAAAATAAATGCCTGGATAACGCCGACGAATATCTCGAGAACCATAAACGGCAGAGGAATGACGTATGGCATCAAAAAAGCGATGACGAGCATCAAAACTTCGCCGGCGAAGATATTGCCGAACAACCGGAACGAAAACGAAATTAATTTAGTCGCTTCCGAAATAATTTCGAAAAATCCCAAAACGAATTTTACCGGACTGGCGAAATTTAAAAATCTTCCGATGTAATTCTTTATCCCCAACGACCCGATTGAAAAAAATTGAATGGCCAAAACCGAGAATACCGCCAACGCCAATGTCGTGGTGAGATCGCTGTTGGGAGACCGTAAAAGCGGAACATTTCCGGAAGCGGTCGACACGAAAAACGAACCCAAAAAGCCCGGGATCAAGCCAAAAATATTGGCGGTGACGATAAAAATAAAAAACGAAGCGATTAGGGGAAGAATTTTTTCGGACAACTTGCGATTTTCGGTAACCGTATCGACGAATTTCAACAGTTCGTAAACTATAATTTTCATCACGTCGCGGATCGCATTTTTTTGGCCGTCTTTCTTAACGTAAAAAACAATCGCCAGCGCACCCAAAACCGCGGTTACCAAAACAGATGTCAAAAAAGTGTTTGTTATCAAAAATCCGAAAACGGATAAAACATATTCCGGCCGCAAGCTTATGTTAAGCATTTTTTTCTTTTTTAATAAGCGGAATAAGCAGATTGTAAACTTCGTAAATGGTAATGGCGATGCCGACGATGATTCCCAATATCAAAAACAAAGGATATGTGCCGAAAAATCTGTCGGCGAAAAGCCCCAGCAACAAAAACGCGGCTATCGGAACGGCGATAAGAAACCCCAACTGCCAAGCAAACGATATCGCGTAAATGGTATTGGGAGTGTTTTTTTTAGCCATCCCCTACATTTTAAACCAAAAAGCGCGCAAGATAAACAGAGATCGG
>JAJYIB010000039.1 GCA_021790275.1 bacterium | reverse complement strand
AAACAAAGCCGTCGGCCGAAACCATAAATCCCGAACCGCCGCCGACTTTAATCCGGCCGTGCTCGTCGAACATTTCCGGCGGGATTTGTTTATAAAGTTCCCGCGGATCGAATCCGAACGGCAAAAACGGGAAAAAGTCGGGGAAATTTTCCAGTTTGGGAAGATTTTTCGCGATGACGATCGAAACAACTGCCGGCGCGCATTTTTTTACTATTTTTACAATGGGAGATTTGTCCGCCATGTTATTTAAACATTTTTAATGTTAAATTTGTGTTATTTATAATTTTATTGTATATATTGTAGCATATTTTTTGAAAATACAAAATGGCTCGCGAGCCCTCGTAGCTCAATGGATCAGAGCAGTCCCGTCCTAAGGGAACGATAAGGGTTCGATTCCTTTCGAGGGCATTAAGATAAAATAATTTGCACATTGAAAAGTTCATAGAGGATCTTTAATTTTTGGAAATTCAAATCCTAAAATAATTAGTATATTTTTAAAATTATTAAGATATTGTTATAAAATTGATGAGAGCAAATTTCGTTGCACTCTTCAATGCAGAGCTGACCAAAATATCAAAACGTTGGAGAAATTTTGGTCCGAAATAACAAAGATTCCCCACGAGCAATTTTACGGCGCGCGCATAGACCCGCGCACAATCGGGAAGCCGTCCAAAAGCCAGATTATAAAGGCGTTTGTCGCATTGATTACTTTCCCGCCGATATATATAATGAGCTGATGAAAATTGCCGAGATTATCTCTTAAGGGCCTATGGTATAGTGGTAACACGCGACTATGGCATAGTCGAGTCCGGGGTTCGACTCCCCGTAGGTCCACCAATCGCAACTTTCGCCGTTTTGGGAAAGGATTGCCTCGCGGCTGCGCCGCTCGGCATGGCCGCTCGGCATTCGAGCCTTGCGCAAAGCCATAAAATCCCATGGCTCGCCAAACGAAACGGAAACGGATTTGTCCAAAAATTTGGGGTTCGTTCCGACCTTTTGAACGCACCGCTTCATTTCCTCGTAGTTTTCGAAAAAAGCCAAATTTTTGGCTTTTTTCGTATCTAAAATTCGCGCCCGCAAGGATAAAAGCCGATTCTTTCGGTTTGCCAAAATCTTATAGATTGTTAATATATGAATGTAACGCCGCTATAAGCAAGGTCGTCAAAATAATTAATTGCCTTTTAATCAAAATCTATGGTCAATCAACAACTTCTTGATTATATCAAACAACAATTACAGCAAGGCGTATCAAGAGATGTGATTACGAATAATTTAATTTCTCGAGGTTGGCGGCAATCCGATATCGACGAGGGATTCTCCTCGGTGGATTCTGCCGCATTAAGCCAAATTTCAACAACGCAACAACCGGAAAGAAAATTCGGCAAAACGCTCTTGGCGATTATTTCCATAGTCGGAGTATTGATCATTGGCGGCGGCGTCTTCGGATATTTTTATTACTTTCGGGAAACGCCGGAAAAAGTTATCGAGAAAATGAAAACTCGTCTCGCCGCAGTTAAAACGTTCGAGTGCCAGGGCGAAATAAAAGCAAAAGTTGCCACACCGGCATTATGGAGCGGGGGTAATTTGACGCAACCGGCGCGGCAAGCGCCCGGCAAACAAGCAAATGATTTTTCCGTTAACTTTAATGCTAAGTATGACATGGGCGATTTGAACAATCCCAAAGTATTATTTGCTTTTATTGTAAAAACAGACGCGCTAAAAGAGCTCACGCAAGGAGAATCTGCTTTTGGCCTAGAAATTAGCACCATTAACAAAGTTGTTTATGTTCAGTTGAATAATTTGTCTAATAATTTGGGATCTTTGAATTTGAACTTGAACGTTTGATCCAATCAATGGATTAAAATTGACGTCGAGACTATCAAAAAGCAGTTTGGTCTCGAAAAGTTTAATGCACAAATGCAAACAGCGCAGAAACAACAAGCATTCACTCCGGAACAAACTGCAAAACTAAAGCAAATAATCGCGCAATCAAAAGTTTTCAAGGTAACGGAAAAATTGGCGAGTGAAAAAATTGAAGGAGTCGATACTTATCATTATAAATTCTTGATTGACAAAACCGAACTCAAAAAGTTAGTTGTGGATATAAATGGAGTTGTCCAAAATACAACCTTCACCGATAAAGAACTTGCCGCATATGATAAATCGTTAGAAGCGATCGACAATCTTGGCGGTGAAATTTGGATTGGCAAAAAAGATTATCTGCCTTACAAAATACTTTTCACGATTGGGATAAAAGAAACGGCCGAATTTAAAACTGCCGGACAACTGACTGCAACGCTGTTATTCAAGAATTACAATCAGCCGGTACAAATAGATATTCCTTCACCGGTGAAAAGCATCGAAGAGATTTTGGGTCAATTTCTTTTCCAAAGGATTGTTTTCTAATCAACGGTTTGAGATTTTGCGAAACACCTGCGGCGTTTCGCTCAAAAAAAGGTCCGCGCATTTTTAAGTATGACCGGCAATAAAAATCGCCCCGCCGGATTTATCGTTTGATAAATTATCCGGCGAGGCATTGTTTTTGGGGGGATTACTTCAGCTTCGCGCGGTCGCCATTGCTCAAAATCCATCTTATCGCCTCCTCGCATTCGGTTACCGTTACCGTTTTTTCCCGCAGCGCTTCCAGCTCCCGCAACAGCCACTCTTCGTTTTGCCCTATTTTTTTAAATTTCCGCTCATTATCTATCGCCTCATCCTGAATTTTATTCAGAGCTTGACTGGGCGATAACTTCCCTTGCCACACCTTCAAGAGAATCCTTCTCATTTCAATCACCTCCTTTTATCGGCATTCTCCGACAAAGAGAATAGCGATAATACTATATTTTGTCAAAAATTCCGGCGCCTTCACTTTTGTAAAGGCGCCGGAATTTTTGATTCGATAATTGTGCCGCGGGTCAGAATCGAACTGACGACGCCAGCCTCTTCAGGGCTGCGCTCTGCCACTGAGCTACCGCGGCAATTTGATTTTTCGATTTTAAACCAGTTTTATATTTTTTTCAACAAAAATCCCTCGCGTTTCGCGGGGGATTTTTGTTGTTTCCTATTTTTTACAGTCCGAAAATTTTCAAAAAGTTTCTGAATAAAGTCGATGGTTTTACCGGCGCCGCAGGCGCGGGTGCGGGTGCCGCCGGCGTTGCCGGCTGGGGCTGTTGAAGTGTGATTACCGGTTTTACGATAATCGACAACACGTCGCTCACTTCGTTTTTCACTTGATCGAACACTCCTTTAATCGTAACCTGCGCGCCTTCGACGATCGGCGTTTTTACGGAAATTTCATTACCATTATCCAAAGTGATCGTAAATCCCGAATCGGTAACGCTTTTTATCGTTCCCGAAAGCGATTGGTGATAATTTTTATTTTCAAGATCTCGGATTGTCGCCGCTCTGATCGTTTTGCCGTCGGCGGAAAGCCAGCCGAGAACATTGATTTTATTTCCGCTCTGGAAATCCGTCACAAGCGCCGATTCCTGATTCGCGCCCAAAATCGTAGTCCGTTCATCCACCTGAATGGTCAGATTATTGTTTCCGTCGCCGTTGAAAACGCAGGGAACCGGCTGATCGGCCTTGCCGTTTTCATAAACGGAACAGGACGGGTCGTTTTTTTGTATCGCTTCTATCGACGCCGGCGGTTCGTCCGTCGTCGGACTTTTTAAAATCTCCAGATTATTGAACTGGTAAAATCCGGCCGGCAATACCGACGGATCTTGATTATCCACAGCGTGGGCCGCCGTGCCGGAAAACGCGAAAATAGCCGAAAACAAGCCAAAAACCGCCAAGAACGAAATTTTTTTATGCATAGTGTATTGAAATTTAAACAAGCGCCTTTTACGCTTTGTTCAAAGCATAGCAGAAAAT
>JAJYIB010000038.1 GCA_021790275.1 bacterium | reverse complement strand
GAACAATATACCCGACTTCGGTTATTACCGTTTGCTTCTGAAATCATAAAGAAGTCTCATACTCTGCAAGAATTTGATAATCGACATACGTTTGTTCGGCAAAAGATTAATTCTCGCTGGGAATCAAGAGTAAAAAATGTTAAATATTATGCTTTTGTTTCTGTCACCAAAAATGTTCGCATTAAAATAATTGTTAAGCAAATAGAAGGTAGTGCTCCTATTTTTTACAGCCTTTATCCTTCATGGAAGGTGGAAAAAATTGGAAGCGGAGAAAAGAAAAAAATATTTTATTCGGGGAATCTCGAGTTAGATTAAAACAAAAAGCCACCAACAAAAGTTGGTGAATTTTTGCGGCACTTGTCTGCGGTTTATGTATTGACCGCGAGAGAGCCAAAGCCCTCACAAGCACCGTTTATACTATAACATATTTAACAAAAAACTGTCCACAGACAAAAAAGCTAATTACCCCCCTTATGGTTATCTTATTAATTTTATAAAGGGGCACTTGTTAAAGAAATGGCCGGTGTCCTCACTATATCATTTTCAAATGCGTTGACGATTTACCTTTTATCGATTATAGGAATTGTTATAGTCGTTGACTTTTTTTGGCGGATAAATTATATTTCAACCGTTATTTTTAAAGCTGGTTCGGGCTTAAATCCATTAGAAAACCAAGAATCAACAATCAAATAACCGCGCCGGAGCTTCGCGTGGCCGATGAAACCGGCAAACAAATCGGTGTAATGAGCCGCGACGAGGCGCTGAAAGTAGCTGCGGAAAAAGGTCTCGATCTGATCGAAGTCGCGCCGATGGCCAAACCGCCCGTGGCGCGAATAATGGATTACGGAAAATACGCCTATCGCGAAGCGAAGGAAGAGCGCAAGCAAAAAGCCAAACAGAAAAAAGACGATTTGAAATCAATCCGCCTAAGCTTGAACACCGGCGAAAACGATTTAAAAATCAAAGCCGAAAAAACCGATGAATTTTTAAATGAAGGTTATAAAGTCCAGATAGAACTGCTGTTAAAAGGTCGCGCCAAATACTATAAAACCTTTTCCGATCTCGGCAAACAAAAAATGGAAAATTTTTTAAAAATGATAACCGTTCCGAACAAAATCGCCGCGGAATTGAAAAAACAGCCGCGCGGCTGGAGCGTTACGATAACGAAATAAAATTATGGCAAAAAAACTGAAAACCAACAAAGCGATATTGAGCCGGTTGAAAATCACCGGCAAAAATAAATTAATACGGCTCAACACCAACCGGTCGCACTTCAACGCCAAAACATCCGGCAATCAGCGCCGACTGAAGCGACGGGAATTTTCGATAAACAAATCCGACGCCGGAATGTTCAAAAAATTTTTGCCATATAACCGATAAAAAAATATGCCGAGAGTAAAAAGAGGAAAAATCGCCTTAAAAAGGCGTGAAAAAATATTAAAATACACCAAGGGCTATAAATGGGGGCGTAAATCGAAAGAGCGCGCCGCCAAAGAAGCTTTGATTCACGCGTGGACGCACGCTTACCGCGATCGCCGCGTCAAAAAAAGAACGGCGCGCGCTTTGTGGCAAATCCGGCTTAACGCCGCCGCGCGGGGACACGGTTTGAATTACAGCCGATTGGCGGCCGGATTGAAAAAATCTAAAATCGCGCTCGACAGAAAAGTTCTGTCGCAAATCGCGATGGATTATCCGGAAGTTTTTAAAGAAATAGTCGAAAAAATAAAATAATTTCGCCGCGGAAAACGCCGCCCCCGCTTTGCGGGGGCGGCGTTTTTTACTTGCCGATTTTATTCAAAAATTCTTCGGCTTTCGAAAGCGCTTCTTTCATCGGCTTCACGGACAGCTTCGAATGCGCCTCTTTAAACGACAGCCACTCGAATTTATTATGCTCCCACGAAAGCTTGATTTCTCCGTTTTTGATTTTTCCAAGAAACATCGCCACAAATTTCGGAATGGATTTTCCTTCGCGCCGGACAAAATATCGAACGGTTTCTTTGAAATCCGGAATTATTTCGGCATCCGAAATTCCCGTTTCTTCCCCGACTTCTCTCGATGCCGCTTCGATTCCCAATTCCTTGTTTTTCAAAACGCCTTTCGAAAAATCCCAAAATTCCGGCTTGCCCTTGTCTTCCCTCGAAGAACGCAATAATAAATAACGCCTCCCGCGCGGAGTTTCTTTGAACAATATGATTCCGGCCGATCGTTCTACTGGCATTTATTTTAATAATTTTAACATTTCCCGCCATGGCCGCGCGTTGATGATATCGCTTTTTTTCGCCCAGCCCCTTCGCGCCTGCGCGATGCCGTATTCCAAAAAATGAAAATCGTTCCTGTTGTGGGCATCGGTGTCGATCGATAATTTTACGCCGGCCAAAACCGCTTTTTTGATATATTCGTCTTTTAAATCCAGCCGGTTCGGATCGGCGTCGATTTCCAGAATCGTGCCGGTTTCTTTGGCGGCTTTTATTATTTCATCGACGTCGACGTCGTAGGGCGCGCGTTTCTGAATCAGCCGGCCGGTCGGATGGAACAAAATGTCGGTGTTTTTGTTTTGCATCGCCTGAATTATTCTCGCGGTTTGCTGTGCCCGAGGCAAATTGAAATAATTGTGAACGGCGATGCCCACCATATCGAGTTTCGCCAACACTTCGTCTTCGATATCGAGCGACCCGTCTTTCATTATATTGACTTCCGCCCCCTTCAATATTTTGATTTTCGGAAATTTTTTCTGGATTTTTTCTATCGCCGCCATTTGTTTCAGCAATTTCTTTTCGTCGGCGCCGCCCGTCATCGCCAAACTTTTGGTGTGATCGGTAATCGCGATATATTCCAAACCGGCTTTTTCCGCCGCCGCCGCCATTTCTTCAATCGAGTTTTCCCCGTCGGTCCAGTTCGTCGTCACCTGCAAATCGCCTTTGAGATCGCCATAGCCGACAAGTTTGGGAATCCGATGTTCCAACGCCGCCCGGATTTCGCCCGAGTCGGTCCGGATTTCCGGCGGCGGCGTTTCCATTTTAAGAGCTTTGTAAATATCGTCTTCGGTTTCCGCGGCGATCAATTTTTTGCCGCGCCACAATCCGTATTCGTTAAGCTTCATTCCTTTTTTTTCGACCATCGCGCGCAAAGCGATGTTGTGCCTTTTGTCGCCGGTAAAATACTGCAAAGCCGCGCCGAAGCTTTTATCTGGCACCACGCGCAGATCGGCATCGATGCCGCTTTTCAGCCGGACCATTGTTTTTGTTTCGCCTTTGGAATAAACGTGGGAAACTTCCGGCATCGACGCGAAAAAATCCATCACTTTTTGCGGTTTTTTGGAAGTTATTAAAAAATCGAAATCGCCGACGGTTTCCTGCATCCGCCGCGCCGAACCGGCGATGGCGATTTTATCGGTTTCTTTTAATTTTTCCAATCGGCTTTCGATGACGCGCGCCTGCGGCAAAGCCGTCCCCAACAGAAACCGGCCGCCGGATTTTTTCAGAAATTCTATGCCTTTTAAAATTTTGTCTTCGGTTTTTTCGCCGAAGCCGCGGATACGGGCGATTTTCCCCGACTTGGCCGCGCGTTCCAAATCGCCGATATTTTTTACGCCCAGCTTCCGGTAAAGCTTGTAAATAATTTTCGGACCCACGCCCTCGACGGCCGAAAGCTCCGTCAGATTAACGGGTAGGGATTTTTTCAGTTTTTCATAATATCTCAACCGGCCGGTTTTTATCAGCTCTTCGATTTTTCCGGCGATGGAAATGCCGACACCCGGAATTTCCTCGACGGCTTTCAGCCCGCCTTTTTCATAAATTTCTTTAACGTCTTCTTCGAGATTTTCAATCGCGTAAGCGGCTTTTTCGTAAGCGCGCGGCTTGAAAGCCACATTCTTTATTTCCAGATATTCGCCTATTTCGTAAAGAATTTTAGCGATTTCCTTGTTGTCCATTTGCTATTTTTTTTCCGAGCCGTGATCGATGGTCAGACCGGTCGGCTCGGAGCCGTGATCGGGTGCCAATATATAATAAAGGAAAGTCAAAACCGTCGCGCCGAT
>JAJYIB010000008.1 GCA_021790275.1 bacterium | reverse complement strand
CCGATGCCACCACGATATCGCCGATTCCGGAATAGCGACGCCTCGTGCCTCCCAAAATCTTAAACACCCGCAGAGTTTTCGCTCCCGTGTTGTCGGCCACTTTTAGAATTGTTCTCGGTTGCACCATAATTATTTTTTATTTTCTTTCGATACGACGGCGAAATGCTTGTCTTTTGAAATCGGCCTCACTTCTTTAATCGAAACCTTGTCGCCGATATGAAATTCACCGTTTTCGTCGTGCGCCTTGTATTTTTTGCTCGACCGGTAATACCGCTGATAGCGCGGGTGTTTTTTATAATCGTCGACCCGGACCACGACGGTTTTGGCCATCTTGTCGGAAATCACGATGCCGCTTAGAATTTTAGATTTTTTGGATTTTATCGCGTTCATATTATTTTTCAATGAATTGCGTTTTGACGGGAAGTTTGTAGGAAGCGCGCCTCATCGCTTCGGCGGCGAGATCTTTCGAAACGCCGTCGATTTCAAAAAGAATCCGTCCGGGTTTTATCGGCGCGACATAATGATCGACACTGCCTTTGCCGCCGCCCATCGGCGTTTCCGCGCCTTTTTTCGTAATCGGCTTGTCAGGGAAAATCCTTATCCGTATCTTGCCGCCGCGGGCCACATAGCGGGTCATCGCCCGCCTCGCCGATTCGATTTGCCGCGCGGTAAGCCATGCTCGTCCCTGCGACTTCAAACCATAACTGCCGAAAGCCAAAGAAACGCCGCGGGTTTCTATCCCTTTGAACCGCCGGCGGCCTTTGTGCCATTTTCTGTGTTTTATTTTTTTCGGTGTCAGCATAGTTTTTAAATCTTCGCCCGATTTTCAAAAATTTCGCCTTTATAAATCCAGACTTTTATTCCGATTTTGCCGTAAGTGGTTAAAGCTTCTTCCTGCGCGTAATCGACGTTGGCCCGAAGGGTTTGCAAAGGCACTTTCCCTTTGGCCAGCCATTCCCGCCGCGCCATTTCACTGCCGTTCAGCCGTCCCGCCAGATTTATTTTTACGCCCAAAACGTCTTTTTGATTGGAAACTTTTTCCAAAGCCGTTTTCATCGCCCGCCGGAAAGGCATTCTTTTTTCCAAATCGGCGGCGATGTTTTGAGCGACGATCTGCGCGTCGTTTTCCGGTTTTTTTATTTCGCTTACGGAAAGTTTCAATTCCCATTTGCCCGAGCCGTAGTGGTTTTGGGCGCGGAGTTTGCCGACGATTTTTTCGAGTTTGACCTTCAAATCGGTTAACCCCGTGCCGCCGCGGCCGATGATAAGTCCGGGCTTGGCGCTGTTCATTATAATAGAAAGGTTGTCGCCGGAACGCTCTATTTCAACTTCGCCCAGACCCAGCCGGTGATATTGTTTCGTTAAAAATTCGCGAATTTCAAGATCTTCTTCCAGGAAAAAACGGAAAAACCGTTTGTTCAGCCAGCGCGACTGCCAATTTTCTATTATTCCCAATCTGAAGTTTTTAGGATGGATTTTGTGCCCCATATTTTTAAACCACCTTTCTCCTGAACACCTTTCTGGTCGCGCCCTTTAATGATTTTTTGGGCGCGATTTCTTTAACCGCTTCTTTTTCCGCCCGCTCCGTCCGGAACGGTTTTTCCGCGACCGATTCTTTGGCCGGCTCCGTTTTACCCGCCGTTTCCGGCCGGACGGTTTTAATTTTATTGACGGCGGTTTTCAGGCCGGGGATTTTTTCTTCCAAAATCAAAGTGATATGGCTGGTTTTTTTATGAATGGCACCGGCACGGCCGAAAGCTCTCGGCATAAACCGCTTGAGCATCCGCCCTTCGCCAACGAAAATGCCGGAAACAAAAAGGTTGTCCGCCGAAATGCTGAAATTATTCGACGCCGCGGCGACGCCGGATTTCAATAATTTCAAAATCGGCAAAGCCGCCCGCCGGCTTTGGAATTTCAACTGCGCTTCCGCCTCGCCTACCGGCAGATTTCTGATAAGCGCGGCGACCGATCGGGTTTTTCTCGGCGCTATTCTTAAATTATTCAAATAAAATTTGTATTGCATAATCTTTCGGCTTTATTTTTGCGCGGCCGGCGACGAAGAAGCCGCCTTCTGCTCCAATTCCCTTTGCATCTTGCCTCCGTGCCTCGTGAATTTTCTGGTGAAAGAAAATTCGCCGAGCCGATGGCCGACCATTTCTTCGGTTATCAAAACCGGAATGTGGATTTTTCCGTTGTGAACGCCGAAAGTGAAACCGACCATTTCCGGAGAAATCATCGAATCGCGCGCCCAGGTTTTAACAACCGTTTTGTCGCCGGGTTTTAATTTGCTTATTTTCTTGAGCAGTTTCGGATCCACCCAAGGTCCTTTTTTAATGCTTCTCGACATTTTATTTTTTATTTTATCCGTCCGATGACGTTTTATTTCTTCCGGCGCCTTACGATAAACATATTGGACAGCTTCTTTTTCTTTCTGGTCTTGCGGCCGCCGGTGATTTGGCCCCATTTGGTTTTCGGCCGGCGAGTGCCTCTTACGGCGCGACCTTCGCCACCGCCGTATTTATGGTCTCTCGGATTCATCGCCGAAGCGCGCACCGTCGGTCTGATGCCGAGCCAGCGCGAACGCCCCGCTTTGCCGATGCTCACGGCATTCCATTCGGCGTTTGAAAGCGAACCGATCGAAGCATAGCCCGAATCCGGCACCTTCCTTATTTCCGAAGACGATAAAAGAATGCTTGTATAGCCGCCTTCCTGCGCCATTATCTGAACGGAAGTTCCGGCCGAACGCGCCAACTGCCCGCCCTTGCCCGGAAAAATTTCAACGTTATGAACGAATGTTCCGACCGGGATGTTTTTAAGCGCCAGCCGGTTGCCGGTTTTAAGCGGCGCATTGTCCGCCGCGATAATTTCATCGCCGATCGCAATATCTTTCGGCGCTAAAATATACCTTTTCTCGCCGTCTTTGTAAACAATCAGCGCGATAAAAGCCGTCCGATTCGGATCGTATTCTATAGAAGCGACCCGCGCCGAAACATTGTATTTGTCATGCTTAAAGTCGATAAACCGGTAAAGTTTTTTGTGACCGCCGCCGCGATGGCGGGTCGTTATTCTGCCGTGGTGATTTCTGGCCGAAGCTTTCGTCAATCCTTTGGTAAGTTTTTTCTCCGGCTCGCTTTTTGTAATCATCGAAAAATCGGCGCCTGTCATTTCGCGCCTTCCGGGAGATGTTGAATTGTAAATCTTGATAGCCATTTTATTTATTTTTAAATTCAATCGTCTGCCCTTCCGCCAAAGTGATAATCGCTTTTTTATAGCCGGATTTGTAGCCCGAAGTTTTTCCGATCCGCCTGATTTTGGCCGGCAGATTGACGATATTGACGCTCAAAACCTTCACGCCGTATTTTTTCTTCGCTTCCCGCGCTATCGAAATTTTGTCGGCCTTCGGCCCGACTTTAAAAACATACTTGTTCAACCGCTGGGCGGCGATGGCTTTTTCGGCCGTATGGGGCGAGATGAAAATTCCCGCCTGTGATTCACGGACAACTTCAACCGCCGGTTTTTTTGCTTCCGGTTTTTGCGCTTCCGGTTTTTCCGTTTCGGCGACCGCAATTTTTGCCGGCTCTTTTTTCGGCTTCGCCGGTTTTTTCGCCGCTTCTTTTTTGGCGGGCGCGTCTTCTTTGCGCGGTTTTTTAAAAATTTTATTCAGCAGAGCCATATTTTTTGTTTAAAAACTCTATGCCCGATTTGGTGAAAATAAGATACCGGTAACTTAAAACATCCAGAATATTCAAACTGCCGAGATCGGCGGTGCCGAGATTCGGCAGATTGCGGGCGGCGCGCCTTGCGTTTTCGACGCCTTTGTCCAAAACCAAAAGAGCGTTTTTGGCCTGCGGGAAATTTTGCATCACGGCCGCCATTTCCTTCGTTTTGGGAGCGGTGATTTTCAAATCGTCGAAAATGATAATTTCATTATCGCGCGATTTGGCCGAAAGCGCCGTCAAAAGCGCCCTTTTCGCCATTTTTTTGTTTATTTTCAATTTGAAATTCTTTTCGGCGGTCGGACCGAACGAAACGCCGCCGTGTCGCCAGATCGGCGAACGGATCGAGCCGTGGCGGGCGCGGCCGGTGCCTTTTTGTTTCCAAGGTTTTTTACCGCCGCCGGAAACTTCGCTTCGGCCTTTGGTCGAAGCCAAAACCTGTCTTTTGTTCGCCAGCGCGACTCTTACCGCCTGGTGCAGCAAATCGGCGTTGAAGCGCAAGCCGAACACCGTCTCCGCGAGCTTTAATTCGGAAATTTCTTTGCCTTCCTGATTGTAAATTTTCGCCGTTGCCATATTTTTATTTGCCCGCCGACGACATCATAATCAAAGAACCGCGCCTGCCGGGCACCGCGCCTTTGACTGCGACGAGATTTTTATCTTTGTCGATTTCCGCGATTTCCAGATTTTTGATCGTAATGCTGCCGCCGCCCATTCTGCCGGCCATCCGCATACCCTTCAAAACATACTGCGGCCAGGACGAACCGATGGAGCCGGGAGCTCGATGCCGGTCTTTCTGGCCGTGGCTTTTCGGGCCGCCGCCGAAGCCGTGCCGCTTAACGACGCCCTGGCATCCCCTGCCTTTGGTAATGGCAACGATATTGACATACTCGCCGGCAACAAAGCTGTCGATTCCGATTTCGTCTCCGACTTTCATTTCCGTTTTATCGACGCGAAATTCCCTAAGCCACCTCGGATTTGAAAATTGCGGCTTAAGACCGGAAATTTTTTTGATGTGGCCTTTTTGCGGTTTGGCGATATTTTTTTCTTTCCGCGAACCGAAGCCGATTTGGACCGCCGAGTAGCCGTCGGTTTCCATGGTTTTTACCTGCGAAACAAAATTAGACCCGCTTTCTATCAAAGTTACCGGAACGATTTTATCTCCTTTATATATCTGGGTCATTCCCAATTTTGTTCCCAATATGAATTTCATATTTTTATTTCAACAAAAAACTTCGCCCCGCTCTGCGGGACGAAGTTTTTTGTAAAGTCCCTACATTTTTATTTCGATGTCCACACCGGCCGGCAGATTGAGATTCGTCAGAGCGTCGATAGTTTTCGGATTCGGGCTGACGATATCGATAAGCCGTTTGTGAACGCGCATTTCGTACTGGTCGCGGCTGTTCTTATGGACGAAAGTGGAAGAATTGACGGTGTATTTTTTCCTTTCGGTCGGCAAAGGAATCGGGCCGATTACTTCGGCGCCCTGCCGTTCCGCCGTTTCGACTATCTGCCGAGCCGACGAATCGATTATCTTGTTGTCGTAAGCCCTGATTCTGATTCTTATCTTTTGTTTTGCTTCCTCTTTTTTGGTAGCCATAAGATATTTAAAGAACAGCCGGTTTTCCCATTATCGGTTATTTCGTTATTTTCGTTACAACGCCGGCGCCGACGGTCCTGCCCCCTTCGCGGATGGCGAATCTTTGCTGTTCCTCCAAAGCGACGGGCGCGATCAGTTTGACGTTGAACTTCACCGTGTCGCCGGGCATAACCATTTCAACGCCCGGAGCCAAAGTGACTTCGCCGGTAACATCGGTCGTTCTGATATAAAACTGCGGCTTGTAATTGGTGAAAAACGGAGTATGGCGGCCGCCTTCTTCTTTGGTCAGCACATATACTTCGGATTCGAATTCGGTATGCGGCGTAACGGAACCCGGCTTGGCCAAAACCTGGCCGCGTTCGACATCTTCTTTTTTAAGACCGCGCAGAAGAACGCCGGCATTGTCCCCCGCCTGCCCTTCATCGAGCTGTTTATTGAACATTTCGATGCCGGTAACGACGGTTTTTTGGGTCGGCTTTAAGCCGATCACTTCGATTTCGTCGTTGATTTTGACGATGCCGCGCTCGATTCTTCCGGTCACCACGGTGCCGCGGCCTTCAATCGAGAAAATGTCTTCGATCGGCATAAGAAACGGCTTGTCGGTTTCGCGAACCGGATCGGGAATATAATCGTCGAGCGCTTTGACCAATTCCAAAATCGGCTTGGCGGCTTCGTCATCCGGAGATTTCGTTTCCAGCGCTTTCAAAGCGGAGCCGCGGATAACCGGCGTGTGTTCGCCGTCGTAGTGATATTTCGTCAAAAGTTCGCGGACCTCGGCTTCCACCAAATCGATAAGTTCCGGATCGGAAACCATATCGCATTTGTTGAGAAAAACGATGATTTTGGGGACGCCCACCTGGTGAGCCAAGAGAATGTGCTCGCGAGTCTGGGGCATCGGACCGTCGGTGGCGGCCACGACAAGAATCGCGCCGTCCATCTGCGCCGCGCCGGTGATCATATTTTTAATGTAATCGGCATGGCCCGGAGCATCGATATGCGCATAGTGGCGCTTTTCGGTTTCGTATTCCGAGTGGTGAAGCTGAATCGTGATTCCACGCGCCTTTTCTTCCGGCGCCTTGTCGATATCATCGACCGATTCTTCTTTCTTCGCCATGCCTTTCATATGAAGAACATGGGTAATAGCCGCGGTCAAAGTGGTTTTGCCGTGATCGACGTGGCCGATGGTGCCGACATTCAGATGAGGTTTTGTCCGTTCGAATTTTTCCGCCATAGTTTTATTATTAAATTAAAATTAAATTATAATTTTTAACGCAAAAAATACCGGCTTCGCCAAGTTTTGTCCGGCGAAAGCCATCAAAACTTTGCTTTGGTTATATTTATCACGCACTTGCCATTGTAGTCAATAACAGGACTATTGTCAACAGATTCGCCCGAAGGGGTTGTGTCAATAAGAATCTTCGCCGATGCCGAGATCTTCGAGAGTAATATCGGCGTCGGCGTCGGCGATGTCGAACGGGTCGGCCGAGGCGCCGGGATAATCAATTTCACGCGCCATCGCTTCGCCTATCGGATTGGCGATAACCGGCGCGGCGGTTGCCGGTTTTTCGATCGGTTCGGCGTTTGGTTTTTCAGTTTCCGCGGCGCGCGGCGCCGGCCGCGCGCCGCCAAGCGCGTCATCCTGCGAAACTTCGGAAAAAAGATTTTCTTCCGCCGATGGCGATGTTTCTTTTTCTGTTCGCGGCGTTTCTTTTGCGGCGTTTAATTTTTCGTATTCCTCGATCGTCAAAACAACGCCGATCGGTTTGCCGTTTTCGATCACAAGGCACTTGCCGCCGTTTTTAAGAAAATTTTTGATTGTTTCGAAAGTGTCCATAAATTTATTATTAATTTCCGGAGATTATTTCTTCCCCGCGACAATCATTTCCGCGACATTATTGGGAACTTCTTCGTAATGGCTAAATTCCATCGTATAGCTGGCGCGGCCCTGGCTCATCGAGCGCAATTTCGTGGCATAGCCGAACATTTCCGAAAGCGGCACCTTGGCGTCGATAACTTTCATCATCGCCCGTTCGGTCATTTGTTCGATTTTGCCGCGCTTAGAATTCAAATCGCCGGTAACATCGCCGAAAAATTGCTCCGGCACGACGACTTCCACTTGCATAATCGGTTCGAGTAAAACCGTTCCGGCGCGGCGCGCGGCTTCCTGAAAAGCCATCGAGCCGGCGATTTTAAAAGCCGCTTCCGACGAGTCGACTTCATGGAACGACCCGTCATAAAGCGCCGCCTTCAAATCAACCATCGGAAAACCGGCTTTAACGCCTTTTTCCATCGCTTCGATAATGCCTTTTTCGACCGCCGGAATAAATTCCTGCGGAATAAGGCCGCCTTTGATTTCATTGAGAAATTCAAAGCCCGACGCCCGCTCGCCGGGTTCGACCCTAATCCAGACGTGGCCGTACTGGCCGCGACCGCCCGATTGTCTAACGTATTTTCCTTCGGCTTCGGCGGTTTTTTTGATCGTTTCTTTGTAAGCCACCTGCGGACGGCCGATGTCGGCGCCGACTTTGAATTCCCGCCGCATCCGGTCGACGATAATTTCGAGATGAAGTTCGCCCATTCCGGAAATAATCGTTTCACCGGTTTCGGAATCGGTTTTTATTCTGAACGTCGGATCTTCTTCGGACAGCCGTTTCAAAGCCAGGCCCATTTTTTCCTGATCGGCCTTGGTTTTCGGTTCGATTTTTTGGGAAATAACCGGCTCGGGGAAAATAATCTGCTCCAAAACAATCGGATGCGACTCATCGCAAAGCGTGTCGCCGGTGGTGGTATTTTTAAGACCGACGATCGCGCCGATTTCGCCCGCTTTGATTTCGTCCAGTTCTTCGCGCTCGTTGGCGTGCATCAATAAAATCCGGCCGACGCGTTCTTTGGAATCTTTCGTCGAATTAAGAACGTACGACCCTTTGGCGAGCTTGCCGGCGTAAACGCGGAAAAAAGTCAGCGAGCCGACATAGGGATCGGTGGCGATTTTAAAAGCCAGGGCCGTAAACGGTTCATTTTCATCCGGCCGGCGGAAAGTTTCTTCACCGGTTCCGGGCGCCGTTCCTTTGGTCGGCGGCAAATCTACGGGACTCGGCAGATAATCGACGACGGCGTCGAGCATCATCTGCACGCCTTTGTTTTTCAAAGCCGAGCCGCAAAAAACCGGCACCAGCTTTCCGGCAATGACCGCGCTTCTCATCGCCCGACGGATTTCGTCGGTGGATATTTCCGCGCCTTCAAGATATTTTTCCATCAGTTTGTCGTCGGTTTCGACGACTTTTTCTACCAAATATTTTCTGGCATTTTCCGTTTCTTTCGCCATATCGTCGGGAATTTCGGAAAATTCCGGCTTTTCCCCGTGTTCGCCCAAAAATCGCACCGCTTTGTTTTCTATTAAATCTATAACGCCGTCGAATTTGTCTTCAAGGCCGATCGGCAAATTCGCCGGCACGGCGTTCAAAGTCAGCCGCTCGCGAATCGATTGGAAACTTTTGTCGAAAGAAGCCCCCATCCGGTCGAGTTTGTTGATAAAACAAATGCGAGGCACATCATATTTGTCGGCCTGCCGCCAGACGGTTTCGGATTGCGGCTCGACGCCGGCCACGCCGTCAAACACCACGACGGCGCCGTCCAAAACGCGGAGCGACCGCTGGACTTCAACGGTAAAGTCGATATGTCCCGGAGTATCTATTATGTTAATCCTGTGCTCATACCGCTTGTCGCCGGCAAACCGAAACGGCGTCCAAAAAGCGGTCGTCGCCGCGGCGGTAATCGTAATTCCCCGCTCGCGCTCCTGCTCCATCCAGTCCATAATCGCCGCTCCTTCGTGAACTTCGCCGATTTTGTGGGAAATGCCGGTGTAAAACAAAACGCGCTCGGAAACCGTGGTTTTTCCGGCGTCGATATGGGCTATGATGCCGATATTGCGAACTTTTTCTATTGGATAATTTTGTTTGGCCGCCATATTTGAAAATGAAAAAAATTTGATAAGCGGAAAAGAAAATCAAATTTTTAAATTCCTTAGCCCCATTCCTCGCCGCCCGGCTCGGAATGGCTCGCCCCCGCCCAGAATTTTAAAATTTGATTTTCTTTTCCGCCAAAGTCGAAAGTTCAACAGTTAATTTTTCTTACCAGCTGAAATGCGCAAACGCTCTGTTGGCTTCCGCCATTCTGTGGGTATCGAGTTTTTTCTTGATGGCCGCGCCTTCGTTATTCGCCGCCAGCATAAATTCTTCGGCCAGTCTTTCCGCCATCGCCTTGCCTTTTTTCGCCCTGGCGGCGCCGATGATCCAGCGGAAAGCAAGTTGGATTTTTCTTTCGGGACGCACCGGTTGAGGCACCTGATAATTGGCGCCGCCGACCCGCCGCGACTTTACTTCCAAAGCCGGCGCGACGTTTCTAATCGCTTTTTCGAAAAGCTCCACCGGATCGCCTTTGGTTTTTTCCTTTATAATATCGAAAGATCCATATACGACTTTCCGGGCCGCGGATTTCTTCCCTTTTTCCATTATATAGTTGATGAATTTCCCGACCGAAGGATTGCCGTAAAGCGCGTCGGGGCTATTGATTTTTTTTATTTTTATTTTTCTTCGCATAGTTTTATAAATTTTCAATTTATCAATGTTGAAAAGTTTGAAAATTGAAAATTAAATCATTTATTGAAAATTGTAAATTGATCATTGAAGACTATTTGGGCGTTTTCGCGCCGTATTTCGATCTTTGCTGTTTGCGGCCTTCGACGCCGGAAAAATCCAGAACGCCGCGAATGATATGATAGCGGACGCCCGGAAGATCTTTAACTCTGCCGCCGCGAATAACCACCACCGAGTGCTCCTGCAAATTATGGCCTTCGCCCGGAATGTACGCCGTAACTTCCTTGCCGTTGGTAAGCCGCACTCTGGCGACTTTCCGCAAAGCCGAGTTCGGTTTTTTCGGCGTAGTGGTGAAAACTTTGACGCAAACGCCGCGTTTGAAAGGCGACGGCGAATAAACCGGCCTGTTTTTCACGGAATTGAAATAATACTGCAAAGCCGGAGACTTGGTTTTATTCTTCTTCGACTTTCTCGGTTTTCGGATCAACTGATAAATCGTAGGCATAATTATTACAAGCTGTAATTTAACGGCATTTGAAATTTTTGTCAATAAAAAAATCCCACGGGCCAGTTTATCTTTCGATAAACCAACCCGCGGGTTGATTAATACGAACTTGTCCGCCATTCTACAACCGCACCGCTCTTCCCAAACCTGACACCGATAAAGACATATATCGGCGAAAGGCTTTTATCCCGAAATTTTCTTACGACGGCCGTGCAAGAAAGAAAAAGACAAGCGCGTTTTTCGGCGCGGAAAAATTTTTCCGAATTTAATCCGTTTTTATTAAAGTCTCGGCGCGACTTCCTGCCAAACGGGGTTGCCCAAAGGAGAAACGTTGACGGATACGGATTTGGTGTCGCTGTATCCCGGATTGGAGCAGGTGAGAGTGAAAGTCGAAACCGGCATAGTGCGCGCTCGAACGGTTTCCGTTCCTCCAGTCGGTTTCGATCCGCTCCAATTACCGGAGGCGACGCAGGCAGTGGCGTAGATGCTCGACCAGGTAAGAGCGACCGGCTGGCCAAGGTAGGCGGAGGATATATCGGAGGAAAGAAACACGGTGGGAGGACAGTAGGGAGTGGTAATGGAAACGGTGTTGGAATTAACGCTGCCGCCCTGGTTGGTGGCGATAATATAATAATTATAAAGCGTGTTTTGACTTACCGCAGTGTCGGTATATTGCGTGGCGGTATAGGGATATGGAGTGATATCGGCGCCGTTTCTGTATATGCGATAACCGTCGGCATTTAAAGAATCAGTCCAACTTAAAGAAACGGAATTACAGACGGAGGAACTGCCGCTCAACGTAAAATTACCCGGAGGAGGGGTGGGAACCCATTTCGCAACATAATGAGGGCTGCCTTCGCCATAAACGGCCGATTGCGACACGACGATTTTCGTACGGTCGACGCTGATTAAAAGAAAACCGATAATAAAAATTAAAAACAAAGACAACCAAAAAAGCGGCTGTTTGATAAAATTATCGCGTAATGATTTTTTGCCGCCGGTCATATTGAAAAATCGACATTATAATTTTAATATCGGAATGAAAATCGGTCAAATGGACAAAACGGCAAAAAATCGGCCTCGCAAAGCGAGGCCGTATCTATCGGCTATTCCTTTCCTTTTTTATTGAGAAGGAACCTGATCGCCGGGTTTGAGCCCGGCAACGATTTTCAGCGCCGCCACCGAAATCGGATCCGGCAACGACACCAGCTTCGATGCCTCGCCTGCCTCGGGCATCGCACCGATTTCCCTTGTTGAGCACACTGTTTGATCCGTGCCGGCATATGCTTTGCCGACATCGGTCAATATCTCATCGACGCGATCGCTCGCGCTTTCGGCCAGGAATGCCGTCCTGTCCAGCTGGACGGTTGCCGATTTGATTGTTACCTGATCGGCCGCGACATTGATATGCGAGCCGAGGAACTTCCCGTCCGGCGAATATTGAACATAAATGACACCGTCGGGAACCGGCGGCACATTTTGACCGGGCATGGGGAACAAAGTATAACTTTCCACCGACCCGACCTGCCAATTTCCGAAAGCGATTCCGTAATACTTATCGAAGAAATCGCTTTGAATATCGGCCAGCGCGACATCATTGATGATATCCGGCGATATCTGGATCGCCGGAACTGCCGCGAATTTCCTTACCCCGATAATACTGCCGGGATTTCTCGCGACAAGATTGGCGTTGATAAAATCCAGCGCCGCCTGCTGCAATTTCGCGGCGTCGACCATCACGGTCACCGACGCCGAACCATCGGTCAGATCGGCTCTGTCAGTGTGTATTGCCACACTGATCGTATGCTGGCCGTTGGCCAGCTGGTCGAAATCATAATCAATAGCATCCGAACCGGATGCCACTTGCACTCCGTCGATCGAATAAGCGACGGATGTTGCGCCTTGGCCGTAGAGCGCGCCTATCTTCATGAGCCCTCCGACAAGCGCACCGTCGGCCGGATACGCAACGGCCGCATAAATCGGAATCGCCGGCAGTGGAGGACTGCCGGCGGAGCCAGAAGCGCTCCCCCCGCCGCCTCCGCCGCAAGCCGCTAAAACTAAAGAAAAAATCAACATCAAAAACACCCTAAATCTTTTCATCTCTTGTCTCCTTACTTTGGATTTTTGGCTCCGATGGAGCCATTGATTTTTTAAGATACGATTTGCCACACCATACGCCTAAGCGCCAAAAAAGTCAAGTGCGGAAAATGTGTCAGCGGCTCACATCGATTTCTTCGGCCATAAATTGGCTGGCCAGAATTCCCAGATTTTTATCGGAAGCAAATGTAAAATGAATGCTGTCCCCCGTCTTCAATTCGGATGCCGTTATCGTTGTGTCCGAATAAGGCGCGGGAGGAGCAAAAGATTTACCGCCGGCTGACGCCTGCCGCATCTCTTTATTTAATTCTTCGAAAGATTTATTCGTTCGGAGAACCAATTTCGTATCTTGGCTAATCGCAACCCGTTTGATTTGGTATTGCGCGGGAAGATTCGCGCTTATGATTTTATCGACTTTAACGGTGAGGTTGCCGCCGTTAATCGCTAAAATCTTCCCGCTCAAATTATTCATAAAAAGCGAATCGCCGAAAATTTCCCTCACTACGGAATCGGAGCCGGCGCTTGTTTGCTTGTTTTTATCAAAATAAACACCGGCGGAATAGCCCGCTACGGCGGCCAGTAAAATTAAGACAACCGCAATTAAGATATTCCCGATTGATTTTAAATTTGGAGATTTTTCAAACACGATGCATTAGATTATTATTTACAGAAATGCCAGGTGCAAGGTTCATTCCCGCCGCTACTGCATCCCGCACCTGCATAAACGGTGCCGTATTCTCCGTTGGGGCATGAACAATTCCCTGTAAATACATTTGCGACCATGCAAGCGCTTCCGCCGCGATAATTGACATAGAAAAAATGTCCCCCGCTTAAATCGCTCATACACTTTCCCGCCCGACCCGAACAGACATCGCCGCCGAAATACGCGTCGCCGCTGAAATACGCGTCTCCATTTCCATAAGCGCTAAACCTGCCCGTCCCGCCGTATAGATAGTATCCCGATGCATTTTCCGCAAAAGAACCCCCGTATCTTCCGTAGAAATAACCGCCGTATCCGTCATAATTAAGCAAGCCTTCAGTGCCGCCACTACGCGCAAACATCATTCCATTGACATCCAACGTAGCGCCAGGACTCGTGGTATTAATGCCAATCTGGCTTCCATTATCGTAGATAATCGAATTACCTATATTATTGGTGCCGGAAAAAGCGGCTAAATAATTTTGTGTGCCGGAGCCGGCAATGGACTGAACTTTGGCGATGGCAATTTTAATAATGGAGGGAAGACGAGTCTGATTCACATTAATGCTCGTTATAATCATAAACAGCGCCGTAAACAAAACGATATTGATGTAAAACAGGGGAGATTTTAACAAATTTTTCATTTTGCGGAATACGCTAATTTTCAATAAATATATTATACCATCAAATATGATTTTTAGTTATCCACATATCGGAATTGTGCTATCATTCCGATATGAACAATCCGGTGATTTTAATAATACTCGACGGATACGGGCGCGGGCCGGAAAACGCGGGTAATGCCATCGCCAAGGCAAAAAAGCCGAATATCGACTTCATCGAAAAAAATTTTCCGATGACGAATTTGCAGGCGTCGGGCATCGCCGTCGGTTTGCCGTGGGGCGAAGAAGGAAATTCGGAAGTCGGCCACCTCAATCTCGGAGCGGGCCAGATTATTTATCAATATCTTCCCCGCATCATTTTTGCCATTCGCGACGGATCTTTTTTTAAACTGCCGGCGCTTTTGGGCGCGGCCGAGCAGATCGGGAAAAATAATTCCGCCTTTCACATCGCCGGACTCGTCGGTAGCGGCAACGTGCACAGCTATATCGATCACCTTTACGCGCTTTTGGAATTCGCCAAGCGGGAAAATTTTTCGAAAGTTTTTATTCACGCTTTTCCCGACGGCCGAGATGCGCCGCCGAAAGACGCTTTGGGACTTTACGAAAAAATTCAAAACAGATTGGACAAAGATTATCCTTTCGCGAAAATCGCAAGCATTATCGGCCGGCATTACGCGATGGACAGAGACGGAAACTGGGATCGAACCGAAGTCGCCTATCGCCTGCTGACCGAAAACAAGGGAGAAAATTTCCCCGACGTCCCAACCGCCATCGAATCCGATTACGATAAAAATGTCGAAGACGAATTCATAGGACCTAAAGTCATTGCCGGCGGCGAGCCGGTAAAAAGCGGCGACGCCATCGTATTTTTGGATTTCCGCGAAGACAGCGCGCGCCAGCTGGCGCGCGCTTTCGCCGAAGAAAATTTCAACGAATTCGAGCACCGGAAAATAAACGATTTGTATGTCGCCGCTATGACGCGATACGAAAAAGATCTGCCGCTTCATGTTTTGTTCGAGCCGCTCGAAATAAAAACCACACTCGCGAAAGTAATCGCCGAAGCCGGCAAAAAACAGCTGCATATCGCCGAAACGGAAAAATACGCTCATATCACTTATTTTTTCAACGGCGGCGCGGAAATTCCGTATTCCAATGAAGACAGAATACTTGTGCCGACAAAAAAAGATTACGATTTTTCGACCGATATCGCGATGTCCGCTTCGGATATCACGGAAAAATTAATCGAAGCGATCCGCTCGGGAAAATATGATTTCATCATCGCCAATTACGCCAACGCCGATATGGTCGGCCATACGGGAAATTTCGGATCGACGGTCAAAGCGGTTGAAATTTTGGACGAAGAAATGGGAAAGCTGATGCCGGAAGTTTTGAAAACCGGAGGAGTGATGGCGATTACCGCCGACCACGGCAACGCCGATGAAAAAATAAATCTTTTGACGGGCGAACCGCTGACCGAGCACACTTCCAATCCCGTGCCGTTTTATCTTGTCGACAACGATTTCAAACGCGAAAAATCGCAAGAGGAAATAGAAACCGAAAAAATAGAGATCGGCGGCATTTTGGCCGACGTGGCGCCGACGATATTGGAACTTATGGGATTGCCCCAGCCGCCCGAAATGACCGGAAAAAGTTTACTAAAAATTCTTGCCGGAAAGTGATTTTTATGGTATTTTAAAAGCCGCTTTAAGCGTTTCCGCCAAGAGTCCTCGTGGTGAAACGGATATCACGGCTGACTTCGGATCAGCTGTTGGGGGTTCGAATCCTCCCGAGGACACCAATGTCAAAAATTCCTGGAAGGTTGATAATGGCGCGTTTGTTCGACGAAATCCGCACCTTTTTGAACGGGACAGAAAGCGCGCTTCCCGCCTGCCCGCCGAGGCTTCGGCGCAGGCGGACAGCGCGGCGCACCGAACACTCGCGCGCGCAATGATTTTTCTCCCCGATGTCTTTACTGAAATTATTTTTTGTAGTAGCGTTATAACAGTGCTGACGGGGTATATTTTATGCTCCATTACAATCAACACCGCCGCAAATCAACTATATCGAAACAAGATTACCCGCTGTCAAAAATTACAAGAAATTACGAGAGCAAGGAGGATTAACCATAAAGTAAAAGGGATTAAAATCATTAACAATCAACAAAATATAAATCTATGAAATTCGAACAACCGCCGGCGCCATCACCGGAAGAGATGGCGAAAATAGCAAAAGAAAGAGCATTATCCGACGCAGAGCTTCTGAAGGGAGGAGCGGAATATAAATTTGACGAAAAAGGTGAAAAGCATTTGGAAGTAACGGATGAACAAGTAGCAAAAGCAAGTATGCTGCCATATAATTTGGAATCTCCAAAAACGATAAACGAACAGAGAACGCAATTCATCGAGCGACAACTCAAGGATGCAGAAACATTCATCGCTATGCAAAATTTCGCTTCCGAAGAAGCGAAAGCGCAAGCCATAGAAAAATTTAAATCCGGCATTGCTGAAACGTTTGACTCCATAGCGGCAAAACAAAGAGCGGGGCTAACTTCTGAAGATGTAAAATTTTTGAACGAAGCGGAAAATCCGCATAATTTTATGTCCATGTCGACCGAAGAAAAAATGCGATTATACGAATTGCGAGATAAAATCAAATCAGCCGAAGCACAGATAAAACAGGAACAAACGCAAGAGCAAATTGAACGGGGTATTGAGAGTGCCGAGAGTTTTGATGCGCTATTCGGAACAATAGATATGTCCGGCGGTTTGCAAGGCACGCATAGTTTTTATAAGCCCGAAGAATTAAAATCCATTATTACCAAAGTTAGAAACGGCAAACTTGATTTGACTTATATTACAAAAACAAACGGCTTGAGGATGAAAGTGAAAGAATTAATTAACCAAGAAAGAGGCGGCGAAAAGTCAGCGGAAGATTATGAGCTAGGACAAGTTATCAATGCGCCAGCCAGCAAAGAGAAAGGACCGGTTATCAATTGGGTAGTAGATGAAATTTTTAAAGATGGTCAAAAATTTGCGCTGAAAAGAAATGACGGCGAGCCTGGATATTTAATTCTTACCAAAGAAGCTTTGAATAATATAAAATCTCAATATAACCCCGAAGATAACGTTCAAGAAAAAATTTCCGGAGCGAAAAGTTTTGACGAGTTAAGAGAAATTATTTTGGACAAGGAAAATAAATTTGGAGAATTGCTTCATGAAGACGCGCTAGTGAATAATTTATCCAAAGTAATTTCTTCTGCCAACGAAGGAAATATTTCGGCTATCATAGATATAGATTACAATATACCGATGCAAATTGGCATAAGAAAAAAAGTTTTTGGATTATTGAAAGAACAAGGAATTTTAACACAAATCGAAAACAAAATATCCGATCGAATCAAGGAGGCGAAAAATATGAAAGATTTGTTTGCCGTTATAGATGAAATGGGCGGTGTTGTAGATAATGATCGTAGTGAAATGTATGCTCCTGAAAGAGCCAAAGCATTAATTAACGCAATCAAAGATGATAAAGATAAATTGGAATATATCCCGACCAATTACGGATTAAGACAGAAAGTTGAAGAATTGTCGGCATTAGAAAAAGTTCGAAAAGAATCTTGAGAGTCGTTAGGCGGCCTCGCCAACTTCGCCGCCGCGAAATTCGGCGGCGGCGAAGGATGGCAACGCCGGCTCGCCGCCGAATTTCGTGTTGCGCTTTGCGAAATGCGCCGCCAAAACCGCCGCTTCGCAAAACCGATGCCGCTTACAAAGATTTCGATTTCCAAAAATGCGATCGGCGTGATATAATCTTCGCAAATAAATGATCGAAAAATCGGAAAATTTACCGGCGAATCCCCAAGAAGAATTATCGCGCCTGCGCGAAGCGGCCGTTGAACGGGAAAAACAAGCGAAAGAAAGCGGCGCCGAGATAACGCCCTATCAAGCGGCGCGGGAAATTACCGAGCGATATTCGGAAAAAAAGCCGGCGGAAACAATTCATCCTCAATACGCCATAAAAGAACGGGAAGCCGAAACAATAGCGCTCGGTCTTTCGCCGGAACCGCACGATCGCCAAATCGAAGGGTTTGTCGGCATACTGCAAGAAAAAGGGATCAAAAACGCTTTAACGGTGGTCAGAAAGCTCGACAATCCCCATCTGCTCGACGATTTTCATCGCTTTCTCGCCAGATTGATCGCTTCCGGACACAACATTCCGGATCTTGCGGAAAATAGCGAGCTATGGAAGCCGTTGCATATGACTCTTTTTGAAATAAGTCTGCCGGAGATGGCCGATGAAGAAAAAAATAAACAGCTTAAAGAGCTTGTTTCCGGAATGGAGCAATTCTACGCCGGGATGCTTTCGATTTCCGGCAACGAAAAAAATCCCGAATGGTTCGCTGTCGAAGCGGCCAAGGCGATTGCCAGCAACGAATTCGTTTTTTACGTTTCGGTGCCGACCGCCAAAAAAGATTTGTTCGAAAAACAAGTGATAGCGATTTTCCCGAGCGCCAAAATCAAAGAACAAAAAAACGACTACAATATTTTCAACGCTTCCGGCGCTTCGGCCGTATCGCGAGCGAAACTTGCGAAAAACTTCCTTTATCCGTTAAGACCCTATGACACTTTCGACGTCGATCCGATCGGCGTGATTTTGAACAGTTTTTCGAAACTTGACCGCGACAACGAAGGAGTGGCCGTGCAATTCGTCATCGGCCAACGGCAGGATGCGCTGGTAAAAGAAGCGGAAAAATCCATAAGAAAAATGAGGGAAGGAGAAAAAATTGAAACCGCTTTGCAAGAAATTGGACAATCTTTCGGCGGCGTCGTAATTAAAGAAGTTTTCGGAATATTAAAAAGCGAAAAACAAAAAGAAAAGGAAAAGGAAGAAAAAGCCAAGAATGCGCAGACCGTCGACCAGACCATACTCGAACAGTTTGTCAGAAAAATAAAAAGTCCGCTCATTTCAATCGACATTCGAATCGCCGCTTCCGCCGCCGACGAACCGAGAGCGCGGGCGATTCTGCGCGATATCGAATCCGGTTTCAATCAATTTGAAAACGGCCGCGGCAACCGCATTGAATGGGAACAAGCAAAAAATCGCGATTTGAAAAACGCTCTTGAACAATTCACTTTCCGAACATTCAATTCGGCGGAACAAATTATTCTGAATCTCGAAGAGCTGACAACTTGTTTTCATTTTCCGACGGCCCACTCCGGAAAAGCCGCTCCGCAGTTGAAACAAGCGAAAGCCGGAATCGCGCCCGTTCCGTTGGACATTCCAAAAGAAGGCACGCTAATCGGCATAAACAAGTATCGCGGAGAGACGGCCGAGGTTTTCATAACGTCCGAAGATCGTATGCGTCATTTTTACGCGATCGGCCAAACCGGAACCGGTAAAACTTCTCTTTTGAAAAATATGATTATCCAGGATATGAAGAACGGGCACGGCGCATGCTTCATCGATCCGCACGGTTCCGACGTTGCCGATATTCTGGCCAACGTTCCTCCCGAACGCTACGAAGATGTCATATATTTCGATCCTGCGTCAATCGATCGGCCGATGGCGCTGAATATGCTTGAATATGACCGCCGATTTCCGGAACAGAAAATTTTCGTCATAAACGAGATGTTTTCCATCTTCCAGAAACTTTACGGAGCCGTGCCGGAATCAATGGGCCCGATGTTCGAACAATATTTCAGAAATGCCACCGGACTCGTGATCGAAGATCCGGAATCCGGTTCGACGCTTCTCGACGTATCGCGGGTAATGTCGAACAAAGCGTTTCGAGATCTGAAACTGTCCCGCTGTAAAAATCCGATAATCGTCCAATTCTGGAAAGAAATCGCCGAAAAAGCGGGAGGCGAAGCCGCGCTCGCCAATATGGTTCCCTATATCACCTCGAAATTCGACATTTTCCTTGCCAACGAAATTATGCGGCCGATTATCGCGCAGGAAAAATCGTCTTTCAATATGCGAGAAATCATGGACAATCGAAAAATACTTCTCGTCAATCTTTCAAAAGGCCGGCTCGGCGACATCAACTCCCATCTTCTCGGTTTGATTCTGGTCGGGAAAATCCTTATGGCGGCGCTTTCCCGAGTCGATTCGTTCGGCAAACAAATGAACGATTTTTATCTTTATCTCGACGAATTTCAAAATATCACGACCGATTCGATCGCCGTCATTCTGTCCGAGGCGCGCAAGTACAGA
>JAJYIB010000037.1 GCA_021790275.1 bacterium | reverse complement strand
CAAAACCGTCGCCCAGATAAAAGATATTATTCCGATTATAATGAACAAAGTGTTAAAACCCAGCCGAGACGCCATAATGCCGCCCAAAGCCGCCGTTACGCCGGAGCCGACGCCCGACACCAAAGAATCGAAACTCCATTCGTAGCCCTCGTGATTTTTGTCGATATGGCGCGTAAACATTCCGAACCAGCCGGGAAGACGCAGTGAGTAGCCGAACCCATAAAGCATTTGGATGGCGTAAATGTGCCAGATTTTCGTGCTGACGATATAAAGAAACGGCACGACGGCTATGAGCAGCGAGCCGAAAATCATAAAATAAAAATCGTCTTTTTCCGTTTTGGTTTTGTCGACATAACGCGCGATCGGCAAACGTGTCAAAGCGGCGGCCAGCCAGTAAATCGCGCTGGCGAAACCGACGCTCTCTATAGTGCCGCCCTGAATTTTATCAGTCAAAAAAAGCGCGAAAATCGGCCCGACAAAACCAAAGCCGGAAGTGATTATAAAATCGGAAAGTATCAAAACCTTCACGGTTTTGTTGATAGGCAGAAAAAATTTTTTGATTTCCATACCGCTATTTTAAACCCATTTGCAAATTTTGAAAATCCGCCGCGGCGTTCGATTCCCCGCGCGAATCCCGCTTCGCGGGATTCGCGCCGTGCCGCGCCGGCGCTTTGCGTCCCCACGAGGAATCGAACCTCGATCTCGGCCTCCGGAGGGCCGCGCTCTATCCGTTGAGCTATAGGGACAGGATTGAATCACGAGCCGGAAAAAATTTCGAAAACGGCGCCCAATGATACCAAAACACCGATAATATAATAAAGAGCGGCGGGCAAACGCAAATATCGCCCCGGTTCGCGACGCCGCATTTTTTTATGAATCATTAAAATAACAATCGCCTGGAATCCGAAAAACAGCGCTCCGACAATGCCGATGACATGAATCAGATTTCTCGCGCCGAGCAAAAATAAAACAAACGGAACGGCTCCGGCGATAAGCCAGGAAGAATTTTCGCCGAGGCGAAAATCATAACGAAGGGTTTCTTTCAGATAAATGCCGTCGCTCAATGCCGCTCCGGACACCACCAAAAGCCCGAGCAAAGCCCCGCAAAACATAACCGTTTTGGAATTCAGCGCCTTGGCGAATCCCAAAACGGCATCCGGCGAAACCAGCCGGCCGGAAATTCCCAAAACCGCAAAGATAAAAACGAGATAGATAACGGCGGGAATCAAAGTGCCGTATTTGATCGCTTTCGGCAGGCGGCGCTTTTCGCCGGCAAGCAAATCCTCCATTTTCGGTATCACCGAAAATCCGATTACCGCGAAAAAAATGACGCCGTAAGGAACGACAAAGTTTTTCAAATCGAATCCCGCAAAATTGGAAAAGTCGACATATTTGAAACCGGAAAACGAAGCCAATACCAGAAAAATAACGGCAAGGCCGATATAAAATTCCGTCCGGCCGAAAATTTTAGGTTTAACCAAAATCGCAAAAAGCAAAACGATAAAAAAAATCGCCGAACCGTAAAACGCGCTCAATCCCGTCAGCTCCGATATGAAGATGCCGCCCAAAATCAGATAAATCAGCAAAATGCCCGCACTGCCCGTTAAAACCGAAACGGCGGTCAGATTGCTCCAAAATCGATTGAGATGCTTTTCGGCCAATCCGACGAAGCGCTTGCGATCTTCCGTTCTTAAAACCACTTCGCCCAGCATTTCCTGAATCAGTAGAACCATCGCAACGATAATTGTGAATTCCGCCAGCCCCAAAAAAAATCCCGCCTTGAAAAACACGTAGGGCAAACCAAAAATGCCGGCGCCAACGGTGGTGCCGACAAGAGAAAAAACGGCGAGCCAGAAATTTCCGTTCTTATTCTCGGCCATATTCGGTGCTTTTGTTTTTTTCCGAAATGCCGTTTTTCGATTCTTTGATCAAAACGATTTTTTCTTTTTTGACGAGCTGTAAAAGTTTTTTCAAAAGGCGTTTCGGATCGGAATCGTAAACGATTTTACCCGGCCCGCGATGCGATGTCGCGACGATCCGGCGAATCGCGTCGGCCGTGCCGCCGGTGCCTTCCAAAACTCCCACCGGCTTGCCGTCTTCAAAAGCGATGGTGAATTCGTTCAGCGTTCCCATCCGGCCGCAAATAACAATCACGGCATCGGCCGCACGAGTCATCAAAAGATTGCGGCCCGAATAATCGAATCCGGTATAAATAATGAGATCGAAATAATCCGTGGGCAGACGATAAGTTCTAACGTGGGCTTTTTCGGTGGCCGCCGGCGACAAACCGATCGAAATTCCTCCCGCCTCTTTGGCGCCGCGCGCCGCCCAGTGCGGGATACCGACGGTGGCGCCGCTTATCAAAACGCCGTTCTGATTAACAATCTCTCTTCCCATCGCCATCGCTTTTTCCGAAGCGTCGCGAACGCAATGTCCGGTTTCCGCCGCTCCCGAAACGGCGATTTTATATTTCATCTCTATATTGAGCTTCCGATTGCGCTTGGTCATAAAAGAATTATTAAAATGTTATAGCAGTATATTAACCCGAAAAATTTCGCGAATCAACTATGTTGATAAATGAAAAATATTTTCGCAAAAACAATCGGGAAAAATAATTGCGCGCGATCGGCCGCCGAAACAAATCGCGAATTATCCCGATAACCACGCGGAAAATACGCGATACCAAAATATCCCCGCGATACATCGCGTGCGGGGAAAAATAAAATTTGGAGCATTCACAAAGCGTCTTGACACGGTAACGAATTTTTAAGTCGAAGCGGATATTTGTGGATAACTCAAAAAGTTGCATCGCATAGTAAAACATAGTAAAAAATATTTTCCAAAGCAATATCCTTTTCAAGACGCCGGCCGCAAACCGAACGGGCGCATTCGGATGAAATAAAGAAAATGCGATCGTGAACCGATGCGGCGATTGTAAATCGACTTTCGGAACACTTATCGCGCAAATGCGCCGCACTGCGAAGATCAAGCAAAGTTGTTTCAATACCGGCGTTTTGCGCGCGCAATCGCCGTCAGTGATCGGATTATTTTCCGTGCCTTTCCTTGTTGCCTTTGCGTTCGCGGAGCCGCGTCTTATTCAAAACCGAAATCAAATAAGAGATGGCCGAAGACGGCGGCAAACAGAGAAAACAAAAATAAGACGACTTGCCGTTCCCGAAAACCGCATAGCGCAATCCGCCGCCGGCATCCGCGTATTTTGAATTCGTTCCGCGCTTTGAAAACGCCCGAAAAACGGACAATGCCGGCCGTACCGACGGAATGATGCCGGCGTAATTTTAAAAAAATTTGGAATAAAAGGCGAAAAAATAAATCAGTAAAAATAGCCATAGCAGCCATCTTCCGCCCGATTGAAAAAATAAAAAAACGGCTTTCAAAGAAAGCCGTTTTCTATTCACGAGAAATTATTTCAGTTTTTCCAGAATTTTGCCTCTTTCTTTTTCATTCATCGCCCTTATCGGCAGAATGACGTAAGGCGCGCCGGCAAAATCGGCAAAGCCGGCGTCCGGCGCGCAATCGCTTGCCGGTTTTGTTTCTTTGCCGCCGGCGCGGAACGATTCGCGATCGTCGATCGCCGCTTTATTGGAATCGATATAAACAGCCAAATCTCCCGCGATTTTTTCTTTCAAATCTCCGGCTATATTCGGCGCTTCCGCTGCTCCGTTTTTGAAAACGGGCGGCGATTTTTTTACGGTTTTGTTTTGAGCCGCTGCAAGCGGCGACAAAACACCGCGGCCGGGAGCCGCATTCAGCGAGAATTTGTTAGAAAATTTGTTTTTAACCGTCGGATGGCCGAGATCGGCGAAATTTTTGATATAATCGACCATCCAGCCGTCGGTGGTTACATAATAACTGCCGAGTTTTTCGCCCTTGAGCTTATTCTGCCTGATCATCAGACCGAGATGATCGCGCGTATAGCCGTAAGTTCTCGCGGCGTCTCTGAGAGAAATATATTTTGGTTCTTCCATAAATTGCAGTTTGTTTTTATATCCCGAAAAAATGGCTATTTAACTGGGATCCGTTATCGCGATCGCGATATGAAACCAATACGATTATAACAAAAAATCGTCTTCGGCGCCCGCCTGGCCTGTGGACAACTGCAAATCAAAAACTTATCTCGAATTCTCTTTTCACCAGATGCTGGGCGCCCAAAGCTTTGACGGTAAAATTCGGATAACCGCCGATCACCGTCGTTGAAATCGAGGCGCCGTTGGACATCGACGGCATCGGCGCATCGCCGACGCGTATCTGATACAACTGCCATTCGATTCCGGAATCGGCGGCATAGATTGCCGCGGTCGAATCGGCGATATCGCTGGCGAGTTTCAATTGAGTCGAAGAAACGACGGCGATAAAAGCGGCCGCCAATATAACG
>JAJYIB010000036.1 GCA_021790275.1 bacterium | reverse complement strand
AATAGTAAGTGTTCGAATCCTGCATTATTAAAATGAACGGATTCTGCTAGATACGGACAATATAATTTTCCTATTTTTTTATATTCTTCTTCCGCAGTATTTCGAATTTGTTCAAATTTTTCATTCTCCATTTCTAACATGGTCTAAAAAATTAAAATTTATATAACTTTTCGATTCTATCAAATCATATCTTTAGAAAAAATTCAAAATAAATATCAAAAAAGATATCTACTTAAATCATTTTTTGTTCCTCCTTTTTTAAAGGAAGCAAAATAAGATGAAAAAATTTATTTAGTTGAGTTGAATGCCCCCGTTAGATTTTGTGTGTTACAAAAGCTAAAAGGGCATCCCATGTTCAAATTAGCGTATAAAGGTGGAAGTGGCGAGAGTTGAACTCGCATCCGGAGTTTTCAAACCGAACGTTTCTACGGGCATAGATTGTTTTGTTTTGGGAATTTTTTAAAAACAATCAAAATTTAAAATTCCCCTTTCTTCTGAATTTCCGCCCGGAGCGAAGAAGACAACGGGTTAAAGCCTGATTGGTTGACACCGATTGCGCCCTATCAGACATCGGGCGATCGATGTCCTTTGTCGCAAAGCGATAAAGGATAAAACCGGTTTAGGCTAAAGCGAAAGCCGGAGTTAAATTTGTTTTGGCAGTTATTATTTGCCTTGCTTCGGTGATTATATTTCGAGGTTACGAAGCGTCCTCGGCCCGCGTGTTCGGTTTTCAAAGTCCGTCGAAGCCCATCACTCCCGTATTCGCCGCGCGCCAGCGCGGCGGGTTTCAATCAAAAACGTTTCAATTCGCGCTCGATTTTTCTTGCCGATTCCCTTTTGGAAATAGCGCTTCTTTTGTCGTATTTCTTTTTACCGCGCGCCAGCGCGAATTCCAGCTTTATTTTCCGCCCTTTACTATAAACCTTAATCGGCACTAATGTCAAGCCCTTGATTTGACTTTTTCCCGAAAGATAGGCGATTTCTTTTTTGCGCAAAAGCAGTTTTCTCGAGCGGCCGGGATCGTAATCCGCCGGCTGATTTTTCGGCTGATAGGGAGCGATGGACGAGCCGATTAAATACAATTCTCCGTTGTGGAAACGGACATAAGAGCCGGCCAGATTCATCCGGCCGTTTTTTACCGATTTGACCTCGGCGCCGAACAAAACAAGGCCGGCCTCGAATGTTTCGAGGATTTCATATTCAAAAAGCGCTTTTCTGTTTTCGGCGAATATTGCCATAACAAGATTTTATCAGCAGTTCCATTTTTATCAAAATTCGGTTATCATTAAGCCGGCAATTTTATAAGAGCAGAAAGCCGGAATCGCATTGCCGCGGTTTTGGATTTCCGCCGGATGGAACTTCCGGATTGCCACATATATAATGAAAGAAATTATAAAAAAATGTCTTTTGGCGGCGATCGAAAAAGCAATTCCCGATTTCAAAGGCGATATTCCGGTTGAGATTCCCGAAAGAAAAGAAAACGGCGATTATTCTTCGAATGTCGCTTTTGTGTTATCGAAAATTCTTAAAAAATCGCCGCAGGCGGCGGCCGAAACGCTGGCGGCGGCGGTTTCCAAAACCTCTCAATCCGGCGTTTCCGATTTTTCCAAAATCGAAGCCAAAAACGGATTTATCAATTTTTATCTTTCGCCCGACCGCCTGCGGCGGGAAATCGCCGAAATTTTGAAGCGCAAAAATAAATATGGATTTTCGAAACCGGAAAAACCGGCGAAAATCCAGGTGGAATTCATTTCCGCCAACCCCACCGGTCCTTTAACGCTCGGCAACGGCCGCGGCGGATTTTACGGCGATGTTCTGGCGAATGTTTTGCTGGCGGCGGGACAAAAGGTTTCCCGAGAATATTATATCAACGACCGCGGAGAACAGATTTTGAATCTGGGGCGGTCGATTTTGAAAGCGCAGGGCGGCGCGCGATATTCCGCCGACGAAAATCTTTACAAAGGCGGATACATAAATGATTTGGCGCGGAAAATAAAAACCGGTTTGGGCGAATCCGAAGCGGGAAAAAAAGCGGCGGATCTGATTTTGAAAGAATACATCAAGCCGGCCGTAAAACGGCTGGGCATAAAATTCGATGTCTGGTTTTCGGAAAAAACGCTTTATCGCGGCGGCATATACGGCAAAGTGACGGGGGATTTGAAAAACCGCGATCTCGTTTACGAAAAAGACGGCGCCGTATGGATGAAAACATCGAAGCTCGGCGATGTCGAAGACAGGGTTTTGATAAAAAAAGACGGCTCGGAAACATATTTTCTGTCGGACATTCTTTATCATTTCGACAAATTCAAAATCAGAAAATTCGACAGGGCGATAGATATCTGGGGCGCCGACCATCACGGCTACGCGCCGCGGCTGAAAGCGGCGCTTAAAGCGATGGGAATTCCCGAAAGCGATTTGAAAATCGTTATCACCCAGTTGGCGCGGCTCGTTAAAAACGGCGAGGAATTCAAAATTTCCAAACGGGCGGGAACGTTTATCACCATAGAAGAATTGGTGAGCGAAGTCGATCGCGACGCCGCGAGATTTTTCTTTTTGTCCTATTCGCCCGATACCCATATGGATTTCGACATCGGTTTGGCGAAAGAGCGGTCGCAGAAAAATCCGGTTTATTACGTCCAGTACGCGCACGCGCGAATAGCGGGCATTTTGAAAAAAATCAAAAATCAAAAGTCCAAAATCAAAATCGCGAATCGAAATTTAAAATTTTTAAAAGCCGAATCGGAATGGAATTTGATGAAAAAGCTGATGGAATTTCCCGATTTGCTTTCCGACATCGCGATAAATTACGAAGTTCACCGCCTGCCGAGATATGCCGCCGAGCTGGCGCGGGCGTTCCATAATTTTTACGAAAAAGAGCGGGTGATCGTCGCCGGCGACGAAAAATTATCATCGGCCCGTCTGGCTCTGGCCGCCGCTTCAAAAATCGTTTTGGAAAACTCGCTTAATATTATGGGCATAAGCGCTCCAAACAAAATGTGAAGAGATTGGCGAATTCACCGCTTATTTAAGCCAAATTCTTGATTTAAGCCGGAAAATTCCAAATATCTCTTGACAGTTATGTATCCTGTGCTAAAACGTATCCGTAAAGTGAAGTTCTTTTAAATCTCCGCTTTGCGGGGATAATCCCACCCTCGGACAGAGGGAAACTTCCGGCAAACAGTCGGAGGAGGAGGAAATATGAAGTACGGTGATATCACATTTGGACAGATGGAAGCAATAATCAATAAGCTTGGTGGAATGGATGGTGTAAAGCGCCTTCTGTCCGGCGAGCTCGTCGTCAAGATGGTGGGGCGATCCTTCGCCATCTGGCAGACGATCACCATCGGCATCAATAAGTCGCCCAGTGCGTACCGCGAGGCCCTCAAGGCCAACGGTTACCACATCGGCGACTACGCCGACCAGATCCTCAAAAGGATGAAGGTTAGCGAGACGGAAGTTCAGATCGACTTGGTCGTGATGACCGTTGCCGAGCTGGGTTTCAAGGGTGGCGTTCGTCGCGATGCGATCTACGCTCGCGCTATCGAGCTCGGCTTGGAGCTCTGCCCGGCGGAAGTCGGCCCAGCCCTCCGTCTGGCCTACCAGGATCAGCCATACGGTGAGTGGCTCCGAATTGCCATGGAGCCTATCTCCGATTCGGGCGACTTCCTGGAGGTGTTCGGAGTCGACCGCGGCGGCGACGAGCGGTGGCTGCACGGCAGCTACGTCGATCCCGACTACTTCTGGGGTGCTGGCGGCCGCTGGGTGTTCGTCGCTCCTCGCAAGTAGTAGTCCTTGGGCTTTAGTCTCTCGGATCTTCCTTTGATCCTTGGGATTTAGCCCTTGGAACGGCTCCGTGTGCCGTACGCGTTCGCGCGTACGGCACTTTTTAATTTTTTTATGTTATGATTATTTTGAAAGTAGGTGAATACGCGGACGGTTACGGCTTTCCGCTACCGAAATTAGTATCCGTGCATCGAGAGTATCTCCGGCTATGGTTTGAGATAGAGTGGTGCATGTAAACTTAAAAAATGAAGATACTTGGTATAGGGTGCTAAGTGATTTTAAATCACGAATTCGATACAGTCTTAAGAGTATTCAAAGGACAGTGGCATAGGCGGCATTCTATACGGTACCGATTCGGACGACAACCTGAAGGTGTTCGAAGTCGACCACGACAACGACAAGCGGTGGCTGAACAGCAACTACGACAATCCCGACAACTTCTGGAATGCTGACAACCACTGGGTGTTCGTCGCTCCTCGAAATTCTCTTCATTTCTCTCCCGGCCTGCCGAGAGAGTTTTGTTTTTGTAGTTGACCGTTCCAGCCTCCGAGCATCCTGCCTATTTCATCGACTTTTACCGACAGAGCTATATACTTATTATTATCAAGTGATTTATTTTCCCAGAGAATAAGCAATAATATTTTTAATGTATCCAGTTTTCTAATTGACAGCTTAACATAAGGTATTTTTTCTTCTCGGGGGAGAAATGTTGCTGAAGCTATAGCTTCAATAATTTCAATAAAAACAGTGTCTATTCTTTGACCCAGTGAATAACGATGGATTTTTGGCAGTCTTTGATAGTAATCATACCAAGTTGCGTATGCGCTTTTTACCTTTTGCAGAATTGGCAAAAGCGGGGGGGGGGGAAATAGAATTATGATTAAAATTCAATCTATTCATACATACAATAATATTATTTCTCTTGAAAATATCCTCAAGGCGTGGGAAGAATTTATCGCTGGCAAACGGCATCGAAAAGATGCTCAAATTTTC
>JAJYIB010000035.1 GCA_021790275.1 bacterium | reverse complement strand
CGACGACCTGCGCGTTACGAGTGCGCTGCTCTGCCGACTGAGCTACGCTGGCCTGTAAAATTTTGAGCGGGTAAGGGGAATCGGACCCCTGTCTTATCCTTGGGAAGGATACATAATGCCATTATAATCTCCCCGCATACTATAACCCGTTTTCGGCTATTTGCCAAAGAAATAATACCACCATTGCCGATAATTCGGCAGTCGTTCGATTTCATCCGCGGAAAGAATTTTTGAGCCGGCATCGCTTGCGGTCGTGGCGGCCTCCGGCAAAACGACAACCGTGTTTTCGCCTTCTTTTTTCATATTCAACCTCACCCGCGCCTCGCTTTCAAGATTAGCCTTGTTTTGATAATAATCGATCAATTTGCCCAAATCTTCTTTCTGTTTTTTAAGATTCGCTTCTTCGCCGGCAAGCTTATCGACATCGTTTTTTATTTCGTATCGATAATACATCTGTTCGAAAATTCCTATAGCCAGCGCCAATGCGACGGGAATTAAAAAAAACGGAAGAATTCTCGATTTCAGAAATTTTCCGCTCGCCGGAAGATTGTCTTTTTCTTTTGTTCTCATTGTGATATTATGCCGATATGAATAAAATGCGGAAAAAATTAAACGCGCTTTGGCTTATAATAACCATACTGGCGGTGATATCGATGGTGATTTTTCTTTTCGTTCCCCTGCTCCAATTTTAACACGGCGCGTCATTCTTTGCTTCTGAATATATCGAGATAAACATCGCTATCAAGCTCGACGCGGCCGAAAGCCGCTCTTTTCTTTTTGCCTTTTTTCTGCTTTTCCAAAAGCTTCCTTTTTCTCGTCACATCGCCGCCGTACAAATATCCGGTAACATCTTTTCTCATTGCCGGAATAGTTTCTCTGGCGATAACCTTGCCGCCGACCGCCGCCTGAAGCGCGACCGGAAAGTATTGTTTCGGCACGGCGTCCTTTAATTTCTTGACCAGCAAATTGCCTTCGTGATAAGCGTTTTTTTTCGGAACGATTTTTGAAAACGCCTCGACGGGTTCTCCGGCAATAAGAATTTGAAGCTTCGCCAAATCGCCGCTCCGGTATCCGGAAAATTCATAATTCATCGAAGCATACCCTTCCGACACGCTTTTCAACCGGTCGTGAAAATCGACGAGAATATCGGAAAGCGGCGCGTCATAATTCAAAATCAAATGATCGAGGCCGAGATAATCGGTGCGGATGTAAACGGACCGGTAGCCGTTCATCAGTTTCATCACACCTCCCAAATATCGCGTCGGGATCAGAATTTCAAGCCGGATCCACGGCTCTTCAATCGACTCGACAAACTGCGGCTCCGGCCAGTCGGCCGGCGTGAAAATTTCCGATATCGCGCCTTTGCGGTTTTTTATCATATACGAAACCGTCGGAGTGGTGATGATGACGCGGCGGTTATATTCTCTTTTCAGCCGCTCCGCCGTAACATCGAGATGCAGCATTCCCAAAAATCCCAGCCGGAAACCGCGGCCGAGCGCTTCCTGCGTTTCGGGTTCGTAATGCAAGGCGGCGTCATTCAGCTTCAATCTCGCCAAAGCGTCTTTGAGCAAATCGAAATCGTCGGCGGTTTCGGGATAAAAACTCGCCCAGACCATCGGTTTCGGCTCGCGATAACCGGGTAAAGATTCCGCATCCGGATCGACTGCCAGCGTATCGCCGACTTTGATAAGCTCGGGATTTTTAAGGCCGGTGGCGATATAGCCGATTTCGCCGGCCGAAAGTTTTTCTATCGGCGACGGCTCGGGTTTGAAAATACCGGTTTCAAGCGTCTGGATTTTGGCGCCGGTCGCCAAAGCGATTATCGATTTTTGTTTGGAAATTTCTCCTTCGACGACTTTTATATAAGCCAGAACGCCTTTATAGGCGTCGAAATGGGAATCGAATATCAAAGCGCGGAATTTCGCGCCGACCGGCGGATTTTTCGGAGGCGGAAATTCGACAACCGCTTTTTCCAGAATTTTTTCCGCGTTAAAGCCCGTTTTCGCCGAAACTTCGATAATTTCGGCGGATTCCTGGCCGGTCAGTTTGGCGACTTCCTGTTTTAAGCTTTCGAGTTTTTCGAGATCGCCGATCAAATCGATTTTGTTGATGACACCGATGATTTTTAAATTTTCTCTTTTGGCAAGCTGAAGATTGGCAACGGTCTGTGCCTGAATGCCCTGCGTCGCGTCGACCAAAAGAACGGCGCCCTCGACCGCCGCCAAGGCCCGCGAAACTTCGTAAGTAAAATCGACATGGCCGGGTGTGTCGATAAGATTCAAAATATATTTCCTGCCGCCGGAAAAGTAATTCATCCGCACCGGCTGCATTTTTATGGTTATACCCCGCTCCCTCTCAAGCTCCATCTGATCCAAAAACTGCTCGCGCATTTTCCGTTTGGCGATAGTCCCCGTGATTTCCAAAAGCCGGTCGGCCAGCGTCGACTTGCCGTGATCGATATGGGCGATGATAACAAAATTCCTGATATTCATACTGCGTAAAATATATCGCTTTATGGAGAAAAACAAAAGGCGCGCCCGCCGGCGGGCGCGCCTTCGACGCCGAGTTTTAAAAACCGCCGGCGTTGAAATACAAACACTTCTTTTTTTCATCGGTTAAAATCGCCAGAATAATCTGGCAATCTAACTTTTTGCAAAGCTCGCGGCGGTATTTTTCCGCCGCATTTATGATGTCGAGAAAATCCGCGCCATCGTGAACTTTAATATCGACCGGAATAAATTCCGGTGTCCCAACCTTCATAAAAGACGCCGCGAATCTTCGCATATATCCTCCTTTTTTAAAAAACGAACTTTTTAATAGAATACAATCATCAATACTGATCGTCAAGAGATGATCCGATGGGTTCTGGTTCGGGATTTTTTATGCCGCGCCAATTGAGAAGCGTCGCCGGAATTTTAAGCATCAGAATTTCTTCCATTCCCAAAGCGAAAGCGATCGCCAAATATGCCGCGACGCTTAAAAGCGCGGCGCAAAATGCCTGGAAAAACAATCCCGAAAAAGTTTTGAGATTAAAAATGCCGGCAAAAAGATTGAGACCGGAATAAAGGAAAGCCGCCGCCGCCGCGCTAGCCGTTAAGATCCGCGCAATGGATTTTTTTATTTCTTTGATTCCGAAATCGCCCAAATGTTTTTTTAAATCGAACCAATGCCAGAAAAGATTGATGATGCTTGCGATAGAAATCGCCAGCGGCAATCCCAAAATCGCGTAATCCGGCCGAAATCTGCCGATGGCGGCGACAAGAAAAAAACTTAAAATGATATTTACGGCCATCGAAAAAACATTTATGAAAACCGGCGTTTTGGTGTTGTGAAAAGCGAAAAATGCGCGGGTGAAAAGCGGCAAAAGCGCGGCGGCGAAAATGCCGAATGAAAAAACGCCCAAAACCGCCGCGGTAATCCGCACGTCGTAAGCGCTGAAACTGCCCGTGCCCAAAATTATTTTCACGATTTGATTCCGTAAAATAAAAAAGAAAACGGAAAGAGGAATAACGATAAACAGCGCTTGCCGCACCGCCAGTGAAAATCTTTTCAAAAAGAGATCCCGTTTCCCCTGCGCGTAAGCCAAACTCATCGCCGGAAACGCGGCGGTTGAAAACGCCACGCCGACAATGCCTATCGGCGCCCATCTCAAGTTGTCTGCAAAATTGAATATGGCGACACTGCCGCTCGACAAAAGCGAAGCGATAGCCACTGAAACTATGCCGTTTACCTGTAAAGCCAGCAATGCCAAAGTTCTCGGCAGCCACATTTTGACGACTTTCAAAAATCCGGGTTCTTTAAAATCGAAAAAAATCCTGAAACGGAAACCGGAATTCAAAAGCGACGGAATTTGAATCGTAAGATGAAGAAAGGCGCCCAAAACGACTCCGTAAGCCAGACCCCAAATTCCATAACGAGGCGCCAGATACAAAATTCCGACAATGATTCCCAAATTATAAAATATCGGGGCGAGCGCCGCGATTAAAAATCTCGAAAACGCCTGAAGTAAAGCGGAAGCCAAAGCGGAGATGCCTAACAGCAAAGGGCTTAAAAACAAAATCCGGCTGATACCCGCGGTTAGCGCTTTCGATGCGCCGTCAAAACCCGGCGCCACCAAAAAAACAATCTGCGGCGCGAATAAAACCATAACGGCGGAAAAAATCACCAAAGCGATAATCAAAAAATTTAAAACATTGGCCGCGAACCGCCACGCCTCGTTTTTATCTTTTGTAAGATATTCGTAAAAAACCGGCAAAAAAGCGGAAGAAACCGCGCCGACGATAAGAAGATTGTAAACCAGATCCGGAATGCGGAAAGCGGCATAGTAAACATCGAGCATCCTCGACGCGCCGAAATGGCCGGCCAGAAGCCGATCGCGCCACAAGCCGACAAAACGGCTGATTAAGCCAAAAAATGCCACAGTCAGCGCGGCGGAAGACACTTTTTGAGATTGCCGGTTAAAAAATTTGTCTAAAAATGAAAACATATTTGCAACGGGATGATAACAGAATTTGCGGAAAAAATAAATATATGCTATGATTGTTTCGTCCCTAAAGGACATTATTGGCTTTTAACAAGAGAAAACGGGCAGCCGCCCCTGCTTTGCGGGGGAGGAAAGTCCGGGCACCGGCCCCGCAGTTGCGGGGCAAGCGTACGGGTTAACGACCCGCCGCGGAATTCATAACGCGAGAGGTGCGAACAGAGACGATTTTTTCCGAAAGGGAAAAATAGCCCCGCAAAGCGGGGCGAGTTCCGCAGTAATGCGGAATTGAAACGGCTAAATCCTTACAGGGTGCAACCCCCGCTTTACGGGGGGCAAGAGCTTTCGAGCAATCGAAAGCCCAGAGAGATGACTGCCGCTCCCGCTTCGCGGGAGTACAGAACCCGGCTTATAGTTTT
>JAJYIB010000007.1 GCA_021790275.1 bacterium | reverse complement strand
GTTCGAACGGATAAATGAAGGGTTGGCCGATCTGACCAACGGCAAGTTGATCAGGGGAATCGTAAAAATAGGTTAGATGCGGCGGCCTCGCAGAGGCCGCTTTTAATTTTTAAAATATTGACGTTTTTGGTTTAAAAATGTATTGTAATCGCGAATCTCATAGGAGATCGAAGACCTTTGAAAATAAATGGCGGAGGAATTTATGAAAAAGAAGAAAGTCATGCTGATGACTTTGCCGAAAAAGGGCCAGGTGAAAGATTTCACCACCCCGAGGTTTTATCAGGAGAACCCCGTGCGCTATATGCCGCTTGGCATACTGGCGGTGGCGACGGGAATATCTTCGTATTTTGAGGTGAAAATATTGGATGCCGACAGCTGGGATTATGCGATAGAAGAAACTATCGAAAAAATCCATGAGTTTGCACCCGACGTTTTAGGCATTAGCGCGGTTACCCGCAAAGTTTACGCGCTGGCCGAGATATTAAAGCGGGTGAAAGGTCCGATAAAAGCGGTGGGCGGACCTCATACGACAATTTATGCCGAAGAAGTGTTGAAACTGGGCGCCGACGCGGTTTTCCAGTATGACGGCGACAGGAATTTCAACGAATGGCTTTTGTCTGGCTGCCCCGGCGGCGTTTTTCGTGATTACATCGAAAAAATTGATTCACTGCCGATAATCAGGCGAGATTTTGTAAATCTCGGCGATTATATTTTGGACAGCCAGAAGGCGAAAGCGACTCTTTTCAAGAAGAGCGGCGCGCGGCTGGCGATGTTTAGTTCTAAAGGTTGTCCGTTTCATTGTATTTTCTGTGATGTTCAGGAAAAAAAATTCCGATCGTTTTCTCCCCGTAGGGTTGTAGGTGAAATGGAATACCTATTAGATTACGGAGCAGACGCCGTACATATTCTTGATGACTGTTTTAATATCATCAAGGAAAGAGCTGTCGGCGTTTGTGAGGAAATTAAGCGTCGCAATCTTAACTTCCCATGGAGTTGCCGCGGGAGGATTATTCTCGATGATTCGGTGGCTGCAGCTTTAAAATCCGCCGGATGCCATCGGTTTCATGTCGGAATAGAAAGTTTGGATTCCGACGTACTGAAATGGATGAATAAAGGCATTACGGTCGATGCCATCAAGAAATTCTGCGATATTTGCCATAAACACGAGATAGAAATTGTCGCATATTTCGTTCTCGGATCACCTCTGGAAACTCGCGAATATCGCGAGAAACTGGCGGATATGATAAAGGATCTGGGTATCCGGTATCCTTTTTTCAATATCCTTTATCCGGCGGCGAACACCGCATATTATCGCGGCTTAATAGCCGATGGGACTTACAAGAGGGATTACTGGCGGGAGTTTGTGGAAAATCCTACGCCGGATTATGAAATACCTTTGCCGCGATCACTGGGACTCCAAGAAGAACTTGAAGAAACAGCGGCGAGATGTATCAAGGCATTTTTCGAATAATGAAAAGTCTGACGCAAATATGCGCCCCCTATGCGAATCGGGGGGCTTTTTATTTGCGAGTCGAGGAAGCAAAAAAATTTAAAATCTTATTTTCCCGATCCGGAAATTAAAATACGCAAAGTTTTCAATGCGATGGAAAGGTCGAGAAAAATCGAGCGGTTTTTGACGTAATACAAATCGTATTGCAGTTTTTCCATCGTTTCCTTATACGTCGGTCCGGCGTTGGGATTGTGAAGTTGTGCCCAGCCGGCCAGCCCCGGTTTTACCAGTTGGCGCATTTCATAAAAAGAAATCTCATCGGAAAGCCGGCGCGCAAAATCGGGCTTTTCCGGCCGCGGGCCGATAAAAGACATCTCGCCGCTCAAGACGTTCCAGACCTGCGGCAGTTCGTCAATGTGGCTTTTTCTTAGAAATCTGCCGAAGGGCGCGATCTTTTCGGCTTCCGGTTTTTTCATCTGGCCGAACCGGCCGTCGGCCGGCAGAGAGCGAAATTTTATCAGAGTGAAAATTTTTCCGTTTTTGCCGACTCTTTTTTGTCTGTAAAAAACCGCGCCGGGATCGAAAATTTTTATACCGATAAAAACCGGAATGAAAATTACGGCGGTCAGAATTATCAAAATAACTCCCAAAAAGACGTCGAATATTCTTTTAACGGTTTCATACACTCCTTTTTCCGATGCCGAAATGTTTTCCAAAAACCAAACTTCGCGGATTATCGAAACCGGCACGCGATAAGTCGCATTTTCGTAAAATTTGTCGAGATCGCTTACGGCAACGCCTTTTTTAAAATATTGGAAAAGCAAAAGCGCCAGTTTTTTGGAATGGTCGAATTCTTCCGCCGAAACGATCAGCGAAAATTTCCGACCGTTCCAGAGATGTTCGAGTTCGGCCATATTGTCGGGCGCGAGAATGCCGGCGGTTTCATAGCCGAGCTGGGGGTTGTGGCCGAGAAATTCTTTCAATTCCATTATTTCGGGGCTGGCGCCGAGAAAAACCACGCCGGTTTTGAACGCTTCGCGCGCCCACTTGTTGAAAAACCGGCGGCCGAAATAAAGTAAAATGATGGTAATCAGCAAATCCAAAAAAAGATTGATTTTTGGCGTGATTACGAAGTATGGTATAAAATAGAAAAAGGCGATTGCCAGAACGGCGCTTACGAAAAACGCGGTCAGCAGGGTTTTATAGAAAAGCTCTTCGTTGCTCAATTTTCCGATTTCGTAAAGGCCGGCCATCCAAAAAACGGCAAGCCAAATCGCGAAAATCAAAGAAAAAGAAATGAAATGAAGGCGGAGCGAACTGAAAAATGTTCCGGCCGCGCGATCGATGATAAGATAACGGATAAAGAGAGCCGACAACAGAGAAACGTAGAAAATCAGAATGTCGCTTAAAAACAGAATGACTATTTTCAGTTTTTTTTGCATAGCGCCATTTTAAAATAAAAATGTTTCAAATTCAATGTCCAACATTTTGTTAAAACTGATAAGATTCGGCATCGGTATCATTCTTTTCATTCCGCTTTACATCGGCGGCGCTTTTTATTTTCCTTTTATTTTTCCGAAAATATGGATTTTCCAAATGATCGTCGAAATCATTTTCTTTCTCTATGTGATTTTGGCGCTTTCGGATTCGCGCTATCGCCCGAAGTTCGGCTTGGCGGCCAAAGCCGTTATTTTTCTGACTTTGATTTTGATTTTAACGAGTTTGACGGGTGTCGACGCTTTCAGAAGCTTTTGGGGCAATACCGAGAGAATGTCGGGCATCATCGCCTGGATTCATTTTGCGGTTTTCGCCGTGATTCTTTCGGCGATTTTCAAAACCGGCAAAGAATGGCGGAATTTTTTGGGTATCGCGGTTTTTGTCAGCGTTTTGGAATTCTTTTATGTTTTGGGACAATATTTGAATCTTCCCGTCGTTATGTTTCCCTCGAGCCGCGCCGGAACCATCGGCAATGCCGATCTTTTGGGAAGCTACGCTATTTTTGGCGCTTTTTTCGCCTTGTATCTTTGGCGGCAATCCGAAGAAGGCAAACTTAAATGGATTTGGGCGGCGGCGTTTTTTGCCAATGCCGCGACAATGTTTATCGCGTCGAGCCGCGGCGCCATCGCCGGATTCGGCATCGGCTTGGCCGCGTATGCGGTTTTCAACATTTGGCATAATAAAAAAGCCGTTAAAATCTGGCTGGCGGTAGCCGCGGCGATTGTTTTGGTTTATGGCGTTCTGTGGCTGGCGCGCGGCGCGGCTTTTGTAAAAAGCAACGATCAGTTGACCCGTTTGGCGAATTTTTCTTTGAAAAGCGATACCGCCCAGCAGCGCTTTACCGAATGGGGGATAGCATGGAGCGCTTTCAAGGCGCGGCCGATTTTCGGTTTCGGACCGAATAACTATCTTTATCTGCATAATCTTTATTTGAATCCGAGGGTTTATAATCTTCGAGAAACCAATTTTGATCGCGCCCACAACGCCTATCTCGATTACGCTTCGATGAGCGGCGTTTTCGGGCTTGCCGGATATTTGTTTTTGATCGCGGTTTTGTTTTGGATTTTTTGGAAAAACGAAATCAAGACGATGGCGGCGCTTGTCGCCGCTTATGCGATTCAAAGTTTTTTCGTATTCGATAGTCCGGCAAGTTATATTTCGCTGTTTTTTCTCATAGGGCTGGCGATGTATGCCGAAAGCGTCAAAGTTCAAAACACAAACACCGGAACCGGCGGCCGCAATCCGGCCAGTCCGCAGATTCGAACGGCCGTTTGGCTGATTCTTCTTCCGGTTATGATTTATATTTTTTGGCAGGTGAGTGTTGCGCCGGCCGCGGCCAATACGGAGTTTGTCCGCGCTTTTAACGATTCGTCGCTAAGTCCGGACGAAGCGTTCGCTTTGTACAAACAATCGCTGGCGCGGGAAACGCTCGGCACGACGGAATTTCGCAATCAATATATAAACTGGATTCAGAAAGTCATCGGTAATTTCAAGCCGGAAGAGCGGCTTGCCGTTTTGGATTTCGGCATCGGCGAACTCGAAAAAGAAGTTCGCGATCATCCGATGGTTTTTTCATATATGGATCTCGGACAAATGTATTATTTGAAAGCCGGCGGTTTGACCGATCCGGCGGCGAAAGCGGAATATTTTCGAAAAGCCGCCGAAAATTACGATAAAGCGATCGCGATCGCTCCCAAGCGGCTCGAAGTTTATTATAATTATCTTCAGCTTGCTTTAACCGAAAAAAATTACGATCTCGGCATCGGTATGATGGAAAAAGCCGCGGCCGCCGCGCCGGATTATCCCAAAAATTGGTGGTATCTGGGAATCGCGAATATCGCCGCCGGAAAAAATGACGACGGCATTCGCGCCGCGAACAAAGCGCTGGCGATATATTACGCGCCGAATGTCGAAATCACCGGTGACGGCTTGAATTTGGAATACGACATCGAGAAAGTTTTGAGAGATCGATCTTCGGCGCCGCCGTCAACTCAAGAAATTCTCGGCGTCGTCGGCTCGTATATCGGCGAGAAGAAATACAAAGAATTACTTTTGCTGTATCTTGCCGCCGAAATGAACAATCCGAACGATGTCGGCGTTCACCAATCACTGGCTTTGGTTTATCATAATTTGGGAATGAACGATAAGGCGCTTGAGGAAATGAAGATAGTCGATTCGTTAAAGAACAAGCAATGAAAATAAAAACCGCCTTTTCTTTTATTTTTGTAATTTTTCTTTTGATTACGATTTTTATCGGCTTGCCGTATCTGCTCGTGAAATTGCGGTCGATCGGTTTCGGGTCTTTCAAACTGCCGTCGATAAATCTGCCTTCGGGAAATTATTTTCGAAACGTGATAGGCGGCGCGCCGGTCGGCGCGCCGCCGTCGCCGTCGATCGGCATCGGCGATTCCCTTTATAAGGGAAAAATCAGAATCTCCAGTGTTTCGCAATCCGAGCCGCAGCAAATAAGTTTGAGCGCCGGCTTTGCCGGAAACGGCTCGATAAACATTACCGGCTGGCGCGTCAAAAGCGTTCAGGACGGATACGAAACCGTTATCGGTCGCGGAGTGGCGCTTCCCCAATTTAACGTTGTTTCCGGCGACATCAGGCTTTCGAGCGGAGATTCGGCGCAGATCACCGCCGCGGCGAGTCCTTTGCTTTCTAATTTTCGCGTCAATAACTGCTTCGGCTGGTTGAGCAATTTATACAATCTCGGATTCAATTATTGTCCTTCGTTCGGTTTACCCGATTTTAAAGGCGCCGGTCTCGACACCGCTTGCGAAGATTTGATTTTGAGTTCCGGCGCCTGCCGCGCGCCCGGCGATGACATTTTAAATGGCTACCGAAGTAATTGCCGCGTCTGGGTCGAAAAAAATATGAATTACAATGCCTGCGTTTCAAAACACTTGAACGATTCCGGATTTTATCAAAGTTGGCAGATTTACACCGGCAACAATAACATTATTTTCGACACGCGCCATGACAGAATCGAACTTCGCGATCAGGCGAATCAATTGGTGGATTATTACGAATATTGATTCCAAAAGTTATCCACAATTTGTTGCTATGCAAAAAAAATGGATGCTTTATACTGAAATCGGTTGCGCATAAATATGCGCGACGGGAATCGAATTAAAATTAATTTACTAATTTCGATGTCTAAAAAGTTTTTCGTTCTCGGGCTGTTTTTAGCCGCGGGATTTTTATTTTTGAATGCAGGCTCGGCGGCCGCGGCCGATAAATATTGGACCGGCAATGCCGCAACTTCAACGGCCGACGGCGGCAAAGATTTTTGGAATGTCGCCAACTGGGATACGGCCGTGCCGAGTTCCGGCGATAACATTTTTCTTTTCGCCACTTCTTCTCCTAACAACACTATTGTAATTTCTACTCCGGTTAACCTAGGTGCGGGCAATATTTTTGTAGGTTACAATCAGAAAGGAAACACGCTGGCAAATTCCTCTGCACCCCTCAACCTTCTTATTAAAGAAGGAGCGAGTTTAACCAATACCGGAACCTTCACAGTGGGAACTTCGAGCACAGTTTTTTTAAACTCGGGATCATTAAGCGTTGGCGTTACCAACATCCAGCAATTAGCTTCTACGACTATTAACGCTATCAGCACCGGCGGCGCCACCTCAACGGTTACTATCGCCGGTAACTTCACTTTAGGAGCCGGCGCCTTGTATACGTCTCCCGCCAACAGCACAACAACCATTAGCGGTACTTCAACGTTTTATGCTACTTCAACTCCCACTTTCGGTTATTTATTATTGAGCGGTGGCGGGACAACCAAATTTCAGACCAGTGTTACCGTTGCCAATAAGTTAGGTATTGCCGCGGGCCAAACACTTAATGCTGGAGGCGGCACCATTACTCTTTCTGGCTCAAATTCCAATTCTTCGACATTTCCTTTGGAAATTACGGGTACTTTTACCGCCGCCACTTCAACCGTGACCTATAGCGGCACCGGCGCTACGACCGTGGCGTCGACTACCTTTGCTACCGTTAACTTCAATGGCGCTACTACATACAGTCTTGGCGGAGCCACAACGATATCTACCGCCGGCACTGTCGCTTCCGGCGCCACCTTGGCCGTTGGCACTTATACCTTAACCGCCACGGGCGCCACCTGGACCAACAACGGCACGGTTACCGAAGGAACGGGCGGTACAATTCTTAACGCGGCAACCGTTCAATTTACCAACTCGAGCGGCACCGCAATTTCATCTATTGGCGCCGATAATAATGGCTCTATTTATCTGACGGTTACCGATCCGGATCAAAATCTTGTTGCTTCGGTCATTAAAACTCTTACTGCCACGATTACCGCTAAAAGCGGCATTTCTACCACCCAAACCGCCACTCTCACGGAAACTTCCGCCGGTTCCGGCATCTTCCGCGGCGGTTTAACATTTACATTGTCGGGCACTGCGGTTACGGGCGCTTTGGCGTATCAAGGAAATGGCACTTTGAATTACAGCTGGACGGATGCCCAAGATTCTTCGGATACGTCTTCTTGCACCGCTTGCGCCACATTTACCGGCACTGCCCCGGGAGGCGGAGGCGGCGGAAGCGCGACGGCATCGACCGCGACAACAGCGACAACAGCATCGCCTGCGGCCGCTACAGCCGCGACGACTTCGACAACCGCAACCCAGACTGCAACAACTACCTCGACAGCCGCTCAAACAACAACCACTCAAACGACAGCCGCGGCAACTGCCGCAACCGTTGCTCCGGCGGCGCCGACTCTTGATAGCGTACAGACAAAAATCGCTTCGATAACTTCGGAAATTTCCGCTTTGCCGAAAAATCCTTCATCATCCCAACTGACAAACATCCAGTCAGAAATTGCCGCTGTTTTAAGCGATTTGCAAAAGCTCCAGCCGGCAGCCGGCACGGCCCTTGGTTTCAGCTTCGCCAAACTGCTTGCTTTCGGGATGACAAATAACGATGTCAAGAATCTTCAAACCGCCCTCAAAACCGATTCGTCGATTTATCCCGATGGGAAAATTACCGGCTATTTCGGCCCCCTGACTTTGAAAGCGGTGGAGAAATTCCAGGAGAAATACGGCATCGCTTCTTCCGGCAAAGCGGGTTATGGGAATGTCGGGCCGAAAACCAGAGCGAAACTGAATGAACTTTTCGGAACAAAATAACGGGTTGTGATTGTTTTCCCGACGCCGCCTTCCGCAAAGCGGAAGGCGGTTGTTTTTTTATTTTTCCCGTATTACAATAAAATATAATTTTAAAAATATGGAAAATAGCGCGAACAAATTTTTAATACCCGTAGCCATTGTTTTCGCCGGCATCGTTATTGCCATCGCGGTGTTTTTTTCTTCCGGGAAAAATCCTTCTCCGAGCGGCGACACAAACGGCGGTAAAACGATTGCAACGGCCGTGCCGGAAATTTCTTCCGCTGATTTTGTTTTGGGCGACGCCGGCGCGCCGGTAACGATTATCGAATACAGCGATTACCAGTGTCCCTTTTGCAGTAAATTTTTCAAGGAAACCGAATCGGTTTTGAGGGAAAAATACATCAAAACCGGAAAAGTGAAATTCATTTCGCGGGATTTCGCATTTTTGGGCGACGAATCAACTTGGGCGGCCGAGGCGGCTCACTGCGCCGGCGAACAGGGAAAATTCTGGCAGTATCACGATTATCTTTTTGAAAATCAGGGCGGCGAAAACTCCGGCGCTTTCGGCAAAGACAAACTGAAAAGTTTCGCGGCGGCGCTCGGATTGGATAAAGACAAATTTAATAGTTGCCTCGATTCCGGGAAATACGAAAATGTCGTCAAGGATGAAAATAAAACCGGCGGCGGAGCCGGAGTTTCCGGCACGCCGGCGAATTTTATCAACGGCAAACTTTATGCCGGCGCTATGCCGACCGCCAATTTCACTCAAATTATCGACGGTCTGCTTAATCAAAAATAAAATTAAATTAAAATATGCCGAAAATAACGATTTATACAACGCCCTCCTGCGTTTACTGCCATATGACCAGAGAATTTTTGGACGAGCATAATATCGCTTACGAAGATAAAGACGTGTCGGCTGACGAAGCGGCGCGGGAGGAAATGATTAAAAAATCGGGGCAGCTCGGCGTGCCGGTAAGCGATATCGGGGGAAAAATTATCGTCGGATTCGACAAAGCGGCGATTTCGAAACTTTTAAATATCGGCTGATATGTACGATGTCATCATCGTCGGCGGCGGACCGGCCGGCGCCGCGGCCGCGATTTACGCGGCGCGAAAAAAAATGAAGACGCTGGTTATAACGGAAAACTTCGGCGGCCAATCGGTCGTTTCCGACAGCATCGAAAACTGGATCGGCGATAAGAAAATAACCGGTCTGGAACTGGCAAAGAGATTGGAAAGCCACGTCAAAGCGCAAGAAGGAGCGGAAATTAAAACGCCGGCAAAGGCGATGAAAGTCGAGAAGATTGAAAGCGGTTTTGGCGCAAACGGCGCATCGGTTCCGGCCTGGAAAGTTTTTACCGATCAAGGCGATTCGTACGAAGCGCTGACTTTGATTGTCGTTTCCGGCGGCCGCCGCCGTCGTTTGTCGGTTCCGGGCGAGGCGAAATTCGAAGGCAAAGGCATTTCCTATTGCGCGACTTGCGACGCGCCCATTTTTAAAAATAAAATCGTCGCGATTATCGGCGGCGGAAATGCGGGGCTGGAAGCGGCCATAGATTTGACGCGATACGCGGAAAAAGTTTATCTCGTCAGCAACAAGCCGTCGCTGACCGGCGATCCCGCAAATCTCGAAGTATTGATGAAATCCGGGAAAGCGGAAATTATAAATAACGCGAATGTTTCGGAAATTCTCGGCGATCAATTCGTTTCCGGCATAAGATATCTCGACAAAAGCGGCGATAACGCAAAAGAACTTAAAGTCGACGGAATTTTCGTCGAAATCGGATCGATTCCGAATTCCGAATTTATAAAAGACCTCGTCGAAACGGACGAAAGAAACAGAATAGTCGTCGATCATCGGACCGGCGCGACCAGTCGGCCGGGCATTTTTGCGGCGGGCGACGTTACGGACGCGCTTTACAATCAAAACAATATTTCCGCCGGCGACGCGATTAAAGCGTCCTTGTCCGCATATTATTATTTGCTCAATATTAAAAAACAAAATAAATAATTATGGCCAAAACTAAAATAGCGATAAACGGATTCGGACGGATCGGCAGAATATTTTTTCGCCATGCTTTCGGCCGGACGGATATCGAGATAATCGCGATTAACGATCTCGGCTCGCCGGAAAATATGGCGTATCTTTTGAAATACGATACGGTTTACGGCGTTTATGAAAAAAATATCGAATTCAAAATAGAAAACGGGAAAAATTTTTTGGAGGCGGATGGCGTAAAAATTCCGTTTTTACAGGAAAAAGATCCATCGCGGCTCCCGTGGAAAGAATTCGGCATCGATATCGTCGTCGAATCGACCGGTATTTTCGACAATCATCAAAAAGCCGAAGCGCATATCGCGGCCGGCGCCAAAAGAGTTGTGATAACGGCGCCGGCTAAAGACGAAATTACACCGACGGCAACGCCTAACGTCGGCGAGGAATTTTTGAAATCGGATAGAATAACTTCAAATGCTTCCTGCACGACGAACGCTTCGACGCCGGTGATGGCGGTGATGATGAAAAATCCGGGTGTCAAAAAAGCCGTTTTAAACACCGTTCACGCTTACACCGCCACGCAGGGATTGGTCGACGGGCCGGCGAAAAGAGGTGATTTTCGCCGCGCGCGCGCGGCGGCGCAGAATATCGTTCCGACAACAACCGGTGCGGCGCTGGCGGCCGTCAAAGCAATTCCGGATTTGAAAGAAAAATTCGACGGAATTTCCCTGCGCGTTCCGGTGATTGCCGGCTCGATCGCCGATCTGACTTTTGTCGCCAAGCGCCCGACTTCCGTCGAGGAAATAAACGATATTTTCAAGCGGGCGGCGGTCGAAAAAGAATGGGAGGGAATTCTGGCGGTTACCGAAGAGCCGTTGGTATCGAGCGACATTTTAAAAAATCCGCACGGTTCGGTTGTCGATTTGTCTATGACAAAAGTTGTCGACGGCGATTTGGTGAAAATTCTCGCCTGGTACGACAATGAATGGGGATACGCCTCGGTTTTGCTTAAACACGTTTTGGCGGTTGGCAAATTGCTGTAATCGGTTTAAAATTCAACGATATGGAAATTCAACAGGAAAATTTTTCCGCCGGCGGCGGAAACGGGAAAAATAAAAAAATAATCATCTCGGCGATTATCGCCGCCGTTTTGATTTTAATCGGCGGCTATTTGGCATACAAAACATATTCCGGCCGTAACGCGCGTAATACGTCGGTCGGCGGAAATTATTATCCGCCGGCGGCGACTACAACCGAATCGCTTCAAAATTCCGGCAAAACGCCGCCGCAACCACAGAAATCCGCCTCGCTTATGACCGGCTTCAAACTTTATAAAAATGCGGATTTCGGTTTCGAAATCCAATATCCCGACTCGTGGTCGGTGAGCGAAGAAGACATTACGAATGTCCGCGGTGAAAAAACCAAGGCGTTTTATTTCAAAAAACCGAACAGCGATTTGCGCTTTGCTATTTTGCCTCGCGATGGCTTAAGTTACGGGCTAACCGGCGCCGCGACTTCGAGCGAGGTATTCATCGGCGGTTTTCCCGGCAACCAGCGGAAGTTCACTCTTCCCGACGGCCGGCGGTTATGGCTGCTCAATCCGCGTTACGGATTATACGGCTGGTCGGAAGATCTCGGCCGGATAGATATTTTATCGGGCGCGACGGATCCGGCCGGCGACACCGCGGTATTCGAAAAAATGCTGAACAGTTTTAAATTGAATCAATGATTTATATCGGCGCCGATCACAGAGGATATCAACTGAAAGAATTTCTCAAAACACACTTGAAGGAATCGAATTACGATTTCGAAGATGTGGGCGCGCACGAATTGAATCCTGCGGACGATTATCCCGATTTCGCTTTGGCCGCCGCAAAAAAAGTTGCGGAAAAACCGGATGAAAATCGTGGCATTCTGCTTTGCGGTTCCGGCGTCGGAGTCGATATCGTAGCCAATAAAATAAAAGGCATTCGCTCGGCGCTTTGTTTCGATGTCAGGCAAGCGGCAATAAGTCGCAACGACGACAATACCAATGTTTTATCGTTGCCCGCCGATTTCGTTTCCGAAAGCGCGGCAAAAGAAATTGTAAAAATTTGGTTGGAAACAAAATTTTCCGGCGAGGAACGTCATATAAGGCGCGTCGGGAAGATTGACAGAATAGTTTAAAGATTGTATACTTAGAAAAATTTTGATGCTGGACAAGCCGGCATTTTTTATTGACTTATGGAAATCAGAAACATCGCCATTATCGCTCATGTCGATCACGGCAAAACAACTTTAACCGACGCTTTGATGCGCCAGACGGGTGTTGTCGAAGAGGGTGTGAGTATGGATTCGAACGCTCTCGAACAGGAGCGTGGCATTACCATTTATTCTAAAAACGCTTCGATATTTTATAAGGGAACGAAAATCAACATCGTCGATACGCCGGGACACGCCGATTTCGGATCGGAAGTCGAGCGGGTTTTGCGTTCGATCGATTCGGTGGTTTTGGTCGTTGACGCGCAGGAAGGCCCGATGCCGCAGACGAAATTCGTTTTGAAAAAATCTTTGGAACTCGGCTTAAAGCCGATAGTGGTGATAAATAAAATCGACAAGCCGGCGGCGCGGCCGGATTGGGTTCACGAAAAAATTATTGAGCTTTTTATCGACCTAGGCGCCAGCGACGAACAGCTGGAATTCCCCGTGGTTTATGCCGCCGCCAAGTCCGGCGTCGCCAAAACCGATTTGAACGCCGCTTCGGAAAATCTTTTTCCCTTGCTCGACGTGATTTTGGAAAAAGCGCCGATTGCGTCTTCGCCCGATCTCGACAAAAAACTTCTAAAAATCCAGCCGTTTAATTTAGGATATGACAATTTTATGGGCCGGCTGGCTGTCGGCAGAATTTACGAAGGCATCGCCAAAGCCGGCGAAAATGTTTTTGTAAAAAATTCCTCGGAAGGATCGAGGGCGGGAAAGATAACGAAAATTTTCACTTTCGAAGGTTTGAAAAGAAAGGAAGTCGGCGAGGCATTTGCCGGCGATATCGTTATGATTGCGGGCTTGCCGGATATTTTTATCGGCGAAACGATTTGCGCCGACGCATCGCAGGAGGCATTGCCGGCGATAAGCATCGACGAGCCGACGATTTCTCTTAATTTTCTGGTGAACAATTCTCCTTTTGCCGGCAGGGAGGGAAAATTCGTCACCAGTCGGCAGATTCGCGAGCGGCTCGAAAAAGAATTGGAAGTGAATGTCGGCTTGAGAATAAATTTTTCCGCCGGCGATTATTTCAAGGTTTACGGTCGCGGTGAATTGCACATCGCGATACTTTTGGAAAATATGCGCCGCGAGGGCTATGAACTTCAGGTTTCCAAACCACAGGTGATTTTAAAGGAAGAAAACGGGATAAAACTCGAACCGTTCGAAGAAGTCGTAATCGAAGTGCCCAATGAAATGATGGGATCGGTTATCGAAAAAATGTCCAAGCGAAAGGGCAATATCGCGGATATGAATTCCGGTCAAACCCAGACGCGGATGGTTTTTGAAATTCCGACGCGCGGGCTTTTCGGCTACCGCGGCGAATTTATTATCGACACGAAAGGCGAGGGAATAATTTACAGCCGTGTCGTCGGCTTCCGGCTTTTTGCCGGAGAAATCAACCGGCAGGAGCTCGGCTCTATGGTTTCGATGGCCGGCGGCAAAGCGCTCGGTTTTTCTTTGTATAATTTACAGGAGCGGGGGACGCTTTATATCGGCGCCGGAACTGAAGTTTATGAAGGTATGGTTATCGGCAATTCATCGAAAGGCAACGATATGGTTGTGAATCCCACCAAAGGCAAACAGCTTACCAATATGAGATCGAAAAGCTCCGACGAAGCGATAACGCTCACGCCGCCGCTCGAAATCACTCTGGAAAGAGGTTTGGAGCTGGTTGCCGAAGACGAGTATTTGGAAATAACGCCGAAAAGCGCGCGCCTCCGCAAAAAATTTCTTACCGAAGTCGAACGCAAGCGCGCTAAAAGTTCGGTCAAAATTTAATCGGCGAATTTTTTAAGGATTTTAAAATCTTTTTTAAGAATTTCCTTGCTGGTGCCGTAAACGGCGACGGCGGGATGGTATAGCGGAATAATTTTTATTTCCCCATACGGCGCGATGGCGGCAAAAATTCTGCCGTGTATTTTGCTTATCGATTCCAATTCGGATTTTAATCCGAATTTTTCCATTATATACGCCATTGAAAACCGGCCGAGCGCCGCTATGACTTTTGGCTTTATTATCTCTATTTGTCTGTCCAAAAACGGCGCGTAAAAATTTATTTCTTTCGGCAAGGGGTCGCGATTCATCGGCGGCCGGTCTTTTACGATGTTTGTGATATAAACTTCTTTCCGGTTCAAGTTTATCGATTCCAGAAGTTCGTCCAACACGCGGCCGGCGGCGCCGCAAAAAGGCCGGCCGGTTTCCGCTTCGGTTTTACCCGGCGCTTCGCCGATAAACATAATTTTGGCGTGATGACTGCCCTCGCCGATTACCGGAAAATATTTATTTTGCGTTCTGTATCCGTAAAGCGGCGAATTTTTCGCCCCGATGATTTCATCTTTTATTTTCCTAAGCCGTTCTGTCCTGTCGTCCATTTTTCCATTATATGATTCTTAATTATAAATCGCCAGTTTGATAAATTCGCTATCGGTTGTCTGATTTGACTTTATTTAACGAAAAGGCGTAATATGGTGGCGGATTGATAAGGATGGAAATTTTAAAAAATAAATCGGAGGTCAATATGTCCGAATCAAACGGAAAGGAATTTTTGTTTTTGTATCCGATAGTTGAATATTTTAATGCCGAATCGTTTATTGATTATAATGCTCGAATACTCAACAGATGTATTGATGTAAGGTACAGGAAAAAAGGATTTAACATTAACTATGCGATTTTTGATGATTGTGAAGTTTCCGATATAGTAGAATTACAGCCATCGGATCGGATTATCAAAGTGGGAATTGATTTTTCAAGCCATACGCAAGATATGTTATATCCCAGTCCAGATGAAATATTAAAACAATTGAATGGCGGTGTTAAACAGCTTATTATTGCAGGTTTTCATTTGTGGGATTGCGTTACGAAATTGGCGCGAAAAGCTTATGAGAACGGATTGAATGTGATGGTTGACGAAGATTTGACCGAATTATTCCCAATCAGGCTGAAAGATCCGAATTTTATCAATAATTTGGCGGGATACCCGACTTTTAATCCGCTGAAACTTAATGCAGGGTTTCTTGACGCGTTTAAGCGGGCGAGAAAAAACAAGCCCTGGATGTGGCAGTATTATTGATCATATACCGCGCGAAAACTCGCGCGGGTTTTAATTTGCGCGCGTGCGATTTGCAGTTTGACTTTATTTAACGAAAAGGCGTAATATGTCGGCGTAATAAAAAATTGTTCGTCCCCCTGCGTCTTAAAAGCGGGGGTTTTGGCGTATGCGCGCAACAAACGGCGCGCCGCAAAAATATGAAATTCAAATTGGTTTCAAAATTCAAGCCGGCGGGCGATCAGCCGGAGGCGATCGCAAAACTGCTCGGCGGTCTGAAAAAGGGTTCGCGCTACCAGACATTGCGGGGCGTAACCGGTGTCGGCAAAACTTTCATAATGGCGAATGTCATCGCCAAACTGCAAAAGCCGACTCTGGTCATCGCGCCGAACAAAACCCTGGCCGCCCAGCTTTATGCCGAATACAAGAATTTTTTTCCCGAAAACAGGGTCTGCTATTTTGTTTCCTATTACGACTATTACCAGCCGGAAGCGTATATTCCCGTTTCGGACACATATATAGGAAAAGAGGCGATGATAAACGAAGCAATCGATCGTCTGCGGCATTTTGCCACAACTTCGCTGATGTCGCGGCGCGATGTTATTGTGGTGGCTTCGGTTTCCTGCATCTATAATCTCGGCGTTCCCGAAACATATTTCGCTTCGACTTTAAATTTGAAAATCGGCCAGCCGATAACCCGCGGCGACTTGATCCGCCAGCTGGTGAAAATCCATTTCGAAAGAAATCAAACCGCTTTGAAGCGGGGGGCGTTTCGGGTGCGCGGCGATATTTTCGAAATTATGCCGGCGTCGGAAGAAATAATTTATCGCATAGGAATTTCCGATCAAAAAATTTCCGACATTGCCGTCTCCGATGTTTTTAATAAATCCGGAAAAAATTTTTCGCGGCTTGACGAAGCGATAATTTTTCCGCCGAAACATTTCGTTTCGACGGAACCGGAAAGGGAAAGGGCGATGAAAGAAATCAAGGCCGAATTGAAAGAGCGGCTGGATTATTTGAATAAAAACAATCTGTTTCTCGAAGCCGAAAGATTGGAACGGCGCACGAAATACGATTTGGAAATGATCAAAACGCTCGGCTATTGCCACGGCATCGAAAACTATTCCCGCCCGATGTCGGGCAAGCTCGCCGGCGAGCCGCCGGCGACGCTTCTGGAATATTTCAAACGCCCCGACGATTTTCTGACGATTATCGACGAATCGCACATCGCCGTTCCGCAAATTCGGGGAATGTACGAAGGCGACCAAAGCCGGAAGCAGATTCTGGTGCGGCACGGATTCCGTCTGCCGTCGGCTCTCGACAACCGGCCGCTGAATTTTAAGGAATTCGAAGAAAGAATCGGACAGACGATTTTTACTTCGGCGACGCCGGCCGGTTTTGAAATAAAAAATTCCGGCGAAACGGTCGAAGCGATCATCAGGCCGACGGGGCTGGTCGATCCGGAAATAGAAATCCGGCCGGTTTTCGACAAAAAAAATAAAATCAGCCAAATCGACGATTTGATAAAAGAAATAGTCAAAAAATCGGCTTCGGGAGAAAAAGTTTTGGCGTTGACTCTCACCAAAAAAATGGCCGAAGAATTGGCGGATTTTCTGGCTTCGAAAAATATCAAAACGCAATATATCCACAGCGACGTGAAAACTCTGGAGCGGGCGCAAATTTTAACGGATTTCCGGAAAGGCGAATTCGATGTTTTGGTGGGTATCAATCTTTTGCGCGAAGGCATCGACTTGCCGGAAGTGTCGCTGGTGGCGATTTTGGATGCCGACAAAGAAGGTTTTTTGCGTTCCGATGTTTCACTGATTCAGACAATGGGCCGGGCGGCGAGAAATATCAAAGGAAAAGTGATTTTATACGCCGACAATATTACGGGGTCGATAAAAGAGGCGGTGTCGCAGACGAATCGCCGGCGCGAAATTCAATTGGCATACAACAAAAAGCACAAAATCATTCCGAAAAGCATTGCAAAAGAAATTAAAGATTTTTTGAATGTCGATTAAAAATGATAAAAATAATTTTACAGCCCGCTTTATAGCCCGTCGCAATATCGATTGCGGCAACTATCGCAGGCGCAAAAGCATGGTAATCCCGAAGGGATTTTTTGCGCCGAGATCGTAGGCGGTCGCCGCGCGCCGGGCGGCGAACCGCCGATGCCGTGGAGATATTGCGGCGGGCTATATATGGCAATTGATGCAAAATAAAAAAATGAAACAAAATTATTAAACAATTTCCAAAGCTTATGAAAGACAAAATAATCATAAAAGGGGCCAGGACGCACAATTTGAAAAATGTCGATCTGGAATTTCCCAAAAACAAACTGGTGGTTTTTACCGGCGTATCGGGCAGCGGCAAGTCGTCGCTGGCTTTCGACACGATTTTCGCCGAAGGACAAAGACGCTATGTCGAATCGCTGTCGCCGTACGCGCGGCAATTTTTGGGACAGATGGACGCGCCCGATGTCGACGAAATTTCCGGCTTGTCGCCGGCGATTGCCATCGACCAAAAAGGCCATTCGCACAATCCGCGTTCGACCGTGGCCACGCTTACCGAAATTTACGACTATATGCGCGTCTTGTTCGCCCGTTTGGGCAAGCCGTTTTGTCCGGATTGCGGCCGCGAAATCAAAAAACTTTCGCCGCAGGAAATGGTGGATTTTGTCGCGGAAAAATCCGGCGGCAAACCGGTTATTGTGCTGGCGCCGGTTGTCCGCGGCAGAAAAGGCGAATATTACCAATTGCTTTACGATTTGCTTTCCGACGGATTTTCCGAAGCGAGAATCGACGGTAAATTTCATTCGCTTCATAACCGGATCGAACTGCCGAGATATAAAATACACAACATAGATTTGATTGTTGATAAGATTGATCCGGCCGATGCCGCGCGGCTTGCCGAAGCGGTTGACACGGCGCTTGATTACGGCAAAGGACTGGTTTCGGCCGCATTTCACGACGGTAAAGAAGTGTTGTTGTCTTCAAAATGGTCGTGTCCCGCCGATGATTTTTCTTTTGCGGAAATAGAGCCGCGTTCGTTTTCTTTCAACAGTCCGTACGGTGCTTGCGAACATTGCCACGGGCTCGGCAAAGAATTTATTTACGGCGACGAACCTTGCTCCGTTTGTCTTGGTAAACGATTGAACAAAAACGCGCTGGCGGTGAAAATTGCCGGAAAAAATATCGCCGAAATTTCCGATTTGACCATCGGCGAAGCTTATGAATTTTTCACCGGCTTCGAAAACAAACTGAAAGCCGGCGAAAAAGAAATCGCCAAAACCGTCTTGAAAGAAATCATTTCCCGCCTCGGATTTTTACTCGAAGTCGGTCTTGATTATATCGCTTTGAGCCGAGAAGCCGGCACTTTGTCCGGCGGCGAATCGCAAAGAATCCGCCTGGCGTCGCAAATCGGTTCAAAGCTTTCCGGCACGCTTTATGTTTTAGACGAGCCGACGATCGGTCTTCACGAAAGGGATAATGAGCGGCTTTTAAAAACGCTAAAAGATTTGAAAGATCTCGGCAATACGGTGGTCGTGGTCGAGCACGATGAAAGAACAATTGCCGAATCCGATTTTCTCGTCGATCTCGGTCCCGGGCCGGGCCGGCGCGGTGGCGAGGTGGTTTTTGCCGGCGAGGCCGCGGATGCTTTGAAAAAAATCGCGCCGGCGTCGGCGAAAAATTCTCTTACCGTAAAATATCTCCGCGGCGAAGAAAAAATCGAAGTTCCGGAAATACGCCGCAAAAATTCCCAGGAAAAAATAAAAATCATCGGCGCGGCGGCCAATAATTTAAAGAACATCGATGTCGATATTCCGTTGAGGCGGCTGGTTTGCGTTTCGGGAGTTTCCGGTAGCGGTAAGTCGACTTTGATTTTCGACATTCTTAAAAAAGGGGCGAGGCGCGGCATTGATCATATCAGCCAAAAAACAGATGGTGTCGCCAAAGTTTTGGGATTCGAATATCTCGATGGCGTAATCGAAATCGATCAATCGCCGATCGGCCGCACGCCGCGCTCCAATCCGGCGACATATACCGGCGTGTTTTCGCCTATTCGCGATTTGTTCGCTTCTTTGCCGGAAGCGAAGGAGCGGGGATTCGGCGTTTCGAGATTTTCTTTCAATCGTCCGGGCGGCCGCTGCGAGGCCTGTGAAGGCGCCGGCCACAAGCTCATAGAAATGCATTTTTTGCCGCCGGTTTTGGCGGTTTGCGAAGTGTGCCGCGGCAAAAGATTCAGCAATGAAACTCTCGAAGTGGAATATAAAGAAAAAAACATTTCCGAAATTCTCGATTTGACGGTCGAAGAAGCGTTTAACATTTTTGAAGATATTTACACCGTCGCCGACAAGCTGAAAGTTTTAAAACAAGTCGGTCTCGGGTATATCAAACTCGGCCAGTCGGCGACCACGCTTTCGGGCGGCGAAGCGCAAAGAATAAAACTGGCGAAATATCTGGCGAAGCCGATGAGTCGCCGATCGCTTTTCCTTCTCGACGAGCCGACGACGGGTCTTCATTTTGAAGACATAAAAATGCTTTTGAAAGTTTTGAACGATCTGGTGAATCGCGGCAATTCCGTGGTGCTTATCGAACACAATCTTCACGTCATCAAATCGGCGGATTATATAATAGATCTGGGGCCGGAAGGCGGCGATCGCGGCGGCAGAATCGTCGCCCGCGGCACACCGGAAGAAGTGGCGAAAAATCCCAAATCCCATACCGGCAGGTATTTGAAAAAGATATTATGAATACTGAAACACAATAAATAATTTCGAAGCTTATGAAAGCGTTTTGGCATGGTTTCCCCCGCAAAGCGGGGGAACAAAACGCTTTCATCAGACAATGAGGCCGCCGCTGGGCGGCTAAATGCGCGAAGAACATTATTTATTGTGTTTCAGGTTATAGAAAGCCGAAAATTATATCGCGATGGATTGATAAGTATTTATGAAAACAAACCAAAAATTATCGAATAAGGCGAAAAAATTTCCCGACCGTCCGGGTGTTTATTGGTTTTTAAAAAACGGGGAAAAAATATACATCGGCCGCGCTTCTTCGATTAAAAAAAGAATCGCGAGCTATTTTCGCCGTCTCGGCGATCCGCGGATAAGCGAAATGGTCGGTTCGGCGACGGATGTTTCATTTAAAAAAACCGCCAATCTTCTGGAAGCCGTAATTTTGGAAGCCAATCTCATAAAAAAATATCTGCCGAAATACAATATAAAAGAAAAAGACGACAGGTCTTTTCTTTATCTGGTAATTCCGAAAGAGGATTTCCCTAGGCCGTTTATCGCGAGAGGGCGGGAAGTGAAAAAATATCTTGCCGGCAACGGACGGGTTTTCGGGCCTTTCGAAAGCCGCCGTGTCATCGAAACCGCTTTCAATCTGGCGCGCCGGATTTTTCCGTTTGGCATTTGCAAATCCGGCCGCGGCCGGCCTTGCTTCGATTATCAAATCGGCTTGTGTCCGGGGGTCTGTATCGGCGCGATTAGTAAACGGGAATACGGAAAAAACATTAAAAATCTGATTTTGCTTTTCGAAGGCCGGCGCAAGCGGCTTGCCGAAAAACTGAAAAAAGAAAATCCGGAAAAACTTTTTGCGTTAAAACGCGTCCAGGATGTCGCGCTTGTCGGCAAATCTCAAATCGGAAATTTCAGATCGGAAAAAAATTTCCGGCGCGTGGAATGCTATGACATTTCTCATCTTTCGGGAACGGGGGCGGTCGGCGCTATGGCGGTGTTTACAAACGGCGAAGCCGACAAATCGCAATACCGGATTTTCAAAATAAAAAATACGGCTAACCGATTCGACGATCTGGCGATGATCGAAGAAGTTTTAAACCGGCGATTCAATCACGACGAATGGCCGAGGCCGGATGTTGTTTTGATAGACGGGGGCAGAAATCAGGTTGAAAGGGCGAGAAAGATTCTCGCCGAGAAAAATATTTTCATTTCGATAGCGGGGTTTGCGAAAACTTTGGGACACAGCGGCCGCGCCGCCGAAGGCGACAAGTTTTTTTTCGCCAATGCCGATTCGGAAATAAAAAAACTGCTCCTTGCCTCGCGCCGACAGTTCCAGCAGGCAAGAAACGAAGCGCATCGCTTTGCCATTTCTTTTCAAAGAAGAACGAGGAAAATGAAATTGTCGTAAAAACGTCGAAAAATTTGTTGCTTTTGTTTTTTGGTTGTAAAATTAAAAATAATTTTTGAAATTATGAATGGGCAAAACGGAAACGGAAACGGCGCTAACGGAAACGGAAAATTCGATCCGAAGAAATTCTTGTTTGTCTCGCTCGAAAGTTTGAGCGGCGATTTGGCGTGGCAAGTGAAAAGAGAAGGCCACGAAGTGAAAGCGTATATAAAAAACAAAGGCGATGCCGACGTTTACGACGGTTTTTTGGAAAAAGTCGATGATTGGGAAGCGTGGAAGGATTGGGCCGACGTTATTGTTTTCGACGATGTCGAGTTTGGCGACGTCGCCGATAAATTAAGAAAGCGCGGCAAATTCGTCGTCGGCGGCAGTGTATATACTGATAATCTGGAAATGGATCGCGATTTCGGCCAGATGGAAATGAAAAAATACGGCGTTAATGTTTTACCCCAGTGGCAGTTTTCGAATTACGACGAGGCTATCGAATTCATAGAAAAAAATCCCGATCGCTATGTTATGAAACCGAGCGGTAATACGCCTTCCGGCGGCAAAGGGCTTTTATTTATCGGCGAAGAAGAAGACGGTAAAGATCTTTTGGAATTGATGAGGCAGAATAAAGATGTCTGGCAAAAAAAGGCGCCGATTTTCCAGCTTCAAAAACTTGTTTCCGGTGTCGAAATCGGTGTCGGCGCTTTTTTCAACGGCAAGGATTTTATTTATCCGATCAATATAAATTTCGAACACAAAAGAGTTTTCCCCGGCGATATCGGTCCGCTGACGGGCGAGATGGGAACGTTGATGTTTTGGAGCGAGCCGAACAAATTGTTTCGCGCAACACTCGAAAAGATGAAGCCGCCGCTCGTGGAATCGGGATATGTCGGCTATATCGATATAAATTGCATCGTGAACGGCAAAGGAATTTATCCGCTCGAATTCACGGCGCGGTTCGGCTATCCGACGATTCAAATCCAGAGCGAAGGCATTACGATGCCCACCGGCGAATGGCTTTACAAACTGGCGAGCGGCGAGCAATTCGAACTGAAAACCAAAAAGGGATTTCAGGTGGGCATAAGAATCAATGTGCCGACGCTTTTCGCCAAATCGGCGGACAAAGAAACCGTCGAAACATACCGCGATCTGCCGATTCTTTTCAAAAAGCCGAATTTCGAAGGAGTTCATATCGAAGACGTTAAAATAACCGATGGCGTTTGGCGGATCGCCGGCACGTCGGGCTGTTTATTGGTTATTACCGGTTCCGGCGCGACGGTTCAAGAAGCGCGCCAGCAGGCGTACGGCAGGATCAGGAACATTATGGTTCAGAATATGTTTTATCGCACCGACATCGGCTTGAAATGGGATACCGACAGCGACAAACTTCACACTTGGGGATATTTGTATTGAAATTGAACATTGGTTTTAAAAATATGGCGAAAACGAAATACAAGCTCATAATTCAGCCGCCGGGAAAAATGCGCTATCCGACGATTGGCGATTATTACAAAATCAAAGACGGCTGGATTATCGCGGCTGTCGATTTGAAAAATCCCGATTACAATTTTTTGACGCTTATTCACGAACTGATTGAACTTTATCTGACCCAGCGGCGGGGAATTCCGGAACCTGCCGTCAAGAAATTCGACGAGTGGGTGATCAAAGAAAAAACCGCGGGCAGAATCAAAAAAACGGCGGCTTCCGGCCGGCATCCGAAAGCGCCTTACCGGCGCGAACATATTTTTGCCGAAAAAATCGAAAAAATGGTCGCGAAGGAACTGGGAGTCGATCGGAAAAAACAGGAAAAAGCGGAAGACAAAGCCGCCGAAATTTTAAGGCGGCGGGAAAACAAATGATAAAGCCGGTTTCCAAATTGGCGCGCAACGATCTTCACGGGAAAAAAATTCTTTTACGCGTTGATTTTAATGTCCCGGTCGAAAACGGCAAAGTTTCGGAAATTTACAGATTGGAAACCAATAAAAAGGCGATAGATTTTTTTCATTCCTCGGGCGCTATTACGGTTTTGGTCAGTCATATAACCGCGATCAAAAGTTTTAAGAATATCATCGGCGACATCGAAAATGCCATCGGCAGAAAATTCGTTTTTTTAAATGATCTCCGAAATCTCGGCAAAAAATTGGCCGATGCCGAGCCGGACGATTTGTTTCTTTTGGACAATATCCGGCAATACGAAGGCGAGGAAAAAAACGACGCGGCGTTTGCGCGGCGGCTGGCCAAGCCGTTTGATATTTACGTAAACAACGCTTTTTCGGTTTCGCACCGCGATCACGCGTCGATGGTTGCCGTTGCCGGACTGCTTCCCGCTTACGGCGGTCCGCTTTTGATGGACGAACTGGAAAATTTTGAAAAGGCGGTTAAACTGCCGCTCGAAAATAAAACGCTCATAATCGGCGGCGCCAAGGTAAGCACCAAACTGCCGGTGATAGAAAATTTTTTGGATAAAGCGGAGCACATTCTTATCGGCGGCGTCATCGCCAATGTGTTTTTAAAAGCGGGCGGAATGGATATCGGCAAATCGGAAGTTGACGACGATTATCTGCCGCGCGCGAAAAAATATCTCGGCATTCACAAGGAACTGGCGATACCAAAAGATTTTGTCATCAAAAACAAGATGATTCTTGATATCGGGCCGAAAACCGTCGCCGAATTCGAAAAAATAATCGGCGGTTCGACAACCGTTATCTGGGACGGCCCGCTCGGGAAATTGGAAATTCCCGAATTTGCGGCCGGCACCGAAAAAATCGCTTCGGCTGTCGCCGATTCGGCCGCTTTTTCAATCGTCGGCGGCGGCGACACGATTGCGGTTTTGGAATCGCTGAAAATTATGAAAAAAATAAATTACGTTTCGCCCAGCGGCGGAGCGATGCTGGAATTTTTGGCCGGCGGCCATTTGCCCGGCCTGGCGGCGCTCGGTTATTATGATTAAAAAATTTTTACTGCCGATTTTTTTGACCGCGGCGTTTGTTTCCGCCGTTTTTGTTTTTTTATCCGGTCAAAAACAGGCGATAAATCACAGCCCGGAATTTGCCGCGACTTCGACCGATGGCTTTATCGCGGCGGAAAAATCATCCACTTCGGCGCCGGCATCGCAGATGCCGGCGCTTAATGGCAAAAAAATTTCACTGGGAAAAGCGAAGCCCGTGCCCGCCATTCCCGCTTTGCCTTCACCCGCGCCGATTAAACCGGTTTCGCCGGAAAGTTTTGAACAACTGGTTAATGGCGCGGTTATCCAGCTTTATTGCGGAATTCTCGGCGCCGACGGAACCGATTTTTCCGATATCGCTCGCGGAACGGGGATTATTATAAACGAAAAAGGAGAAATTTTAACCGACCGCCATATCATTTACGACGACGAAGCGCAAAAATTGAGAAGCG
>JAJYIB010000034.1 GCA_021790275.1 bacterium | reverse complement strand
CTCTCTTGGTGTGACCATCCGTATTTTGGCAAAAGCACTTGCGGCACAAAACGAATTGCGCGCGGCGAGGGTTCGGTATGAAAAAGTGTTGTAAGCGAGGTTGAATTTAGACGCTGCGCTTTCAATTCCCACTCTGCAGCGTTGGGAATCGGCAAATTATTCTCTTTGATGCCGAGCAAGTCCTCAAGAGTGTTACCGATACCACCAGTATTACCTCGCCTTGCATTAGGAACAAAACCCATTACTGAAATTTCTTTCAGCTTGGTTATCAGTTCTGGTTTCGTGTAAGTTTTAATCTTGTTTTTCATATACAGATTGAAATAGTTTCAATTGGGACTGATGTTGTTTTATTCTCTTTTCAGCCATTTCGCAATACTCCGGAGAAATGTCAATACCGATATAATGCCGTTTGAAGTTTAGCGCGGAAATCGCTGTTGTGCCGGAACCCATAAACGGATCCAAAACAATTTTTGCATTCGTTGATCCAATAATTCGATCAATCAAATTAACAGGAAAAGCGGCTGGATGGTCGTTGTTCATTTCTTGCGTAAATTCCCAAACATCGCCGTGAGCATTGGCTTTTTCCGAAAGTCGGAATTTTGGTTTGGCGATTAGATAAATCACTTCATAGGTTGGCAAGAAATATCCGGGGTTAAAATTGAGGCCGCCTTTCCTTTTCCAAACAATGATTTGTCGAACAGGAAAGCTACTCACAATATCTTGGCGATCTTGCAATAAACCGCCCTGCACACGCCATTTGTGATTATAGAAAATCGCGCCGTCTTCAGGTATTAGACGCATCATTTCAGTCAAACAATCTCTTTGCCATTTCACATATTTATCATGAGGCATACAATCATTATGATGAGAATAACCATTTTGTAAGGCGGCATTTGCCCATTTTCCGCCACGACCATTTTTCATTCCGTTTCCGGTTGAATTTTTTAGATTGTAAGGTGGCGAAGTGATAATCAAATCAACAGACCTGTCCGGCAATTCTTTCATAATATCAACGGCAGAGCCGCAGATGATTTGATTTATAAATTTTTTTGTAAAATCAGCTTTTTTCATGTCATTTTGAAAGTTTATCTTCTTATTCCTGTTGGCTGGGGGATAGGGATTCGAACCCCAATACCCAGGACCAAAACCTGGTGTCCTACCGTTAGACGATCCCCCAATAAAATTAATTTTCAATTTGCGTTTTAATTTGCGAATTCTGCGAATTGGCGATTTCGACCGCGGCCAGCTCGATGGGAAGAGACGGAACAGGCGAGCGCTTGATGTCGTTTTGGGCTGTCATAAAAGCTTTGACGGCCCGCGATACGGTTTCGAGAGAAAAATTTTGCGACTGGCTTTTAACGGTTTCCATTTGCTCCGGCGTAAGTTCCTGCGACATCAAATTCAGCAGAGAACCGTCGACTTTCACGAACAAAATTTTTCGCAAATGGCTTACGAACGCCTTGGCGAACGCTTCCATATCGGTCCCGTTTTCCGTCATTTTGGCGATATAGTCGATTGATTGTTTCGCGCCGCCGGCAAGGCAATCGGCCATTGTTTTTACTTTTTCAAAATCGATGGCGCCGATCAATTCTTCGACGTCGGATTTTTCGATGTTTTTATCGCTCCAAACTCTTAACTGTTCGAGCGTCGATTCGGCATCGCGACAGCCGCCGGCGGCGGAAGAGGCGATAAGCCGCAAAGCGTCGCCGCTGATTTTTATTTTTTCTTCATCGGCGATTTTTTTGAGTTTTTCCGCGATGTCCGACACCGACAATCTTTTGAAAGCGAAATGCTGAACGCGCGAAAGAATCGTCGCCGGAATTTTATTCGCTTCGGTGGTGGCCAGAACAAAAATCGCGTGCGCCGGCGGCTCTTCGAGAGTTTTTAAAAGCGCGTTAAACGCTTCTTTTGTAAGCTGATGCGCCTCGTCGACGATAAAAACTTTGTAGTTTCCGGACGACGGAGCGAATTTTACGCCGTCGCGAAGCTCGCGTATTTCATCGATGCCGCGATTCGATGCCGCGTCGATTTCTATCAAATCCAAATCGGCACAGCCGACCGATTTTGCCAACAGGCGGGCAACGGTGGTTTTCCCCGTGCCGCGCGGCCCGCTGAAAAGATAAGCGTGGCCTATATGGCCGAATTTTATCGCGTTGATGAGCGTGCGCGTAACATGCTCCTGGCCGATAACCTCGCGCCATTCCTGCGGCCGGTATTTGCGGTATAAAACAAGATTCGACATATCCGGTTGCGTTTTACTTTATCATAAAACGGATATAAAATAAAGATATGAAAAATTATTCTCGGCCGAAAGCGGCCAAAGGCAAAACGGCTTTCCGCACGGGCGACCGGTGGCGGGCCAGAAAAAACACCGTTACAAGAAACATTAAAAGCATGCATCAATGGCAAACCGGAATGCCCCGAAAAAAATCGGCTTAGCTTTGGGCGGCGGATCGGTAAAAGGACTGGCGCATATCGGAATCATCAAAGCTTTGGAAGAAGCCGGAATCGATATTGATTTCATCGCCGGCACCAGTATGGGCGCCATAGTCGGAGGATATTACGCCGCCACCAAAGACATAAACGGCTTGGAAAAACTTTCGCTGGAATTCAAGAAAAATAAAATTTTTTCTCTGAAAAATATGCTGAAAAAAGACGCGGGGGCGTTTTTCAGAGAAGAATCCGTCGCCGACTGGCTGGAAAAAAAACTGGGAAAAATAAATATAGAAAATTGCAAAATTCCTTTTGCGGCCGTGGCGACAAACGTCAAAAACGGCGAAAAAACCATTTTTCGCGCCGGCGATATGGCAAACGCGTTAAGAGCCAGTTCCGCCATTCCCTTGATATTCAGTCCGGTGAAAATCGGAAATGAATTGTTTATCGACGGGGGAATGGCCGATCCGGTGCCGGCGGATGTCGTCAAAGAAATGGGCGCCGAGTGCGTTATTGCCGCCGATGTTTCGAGCCGGTGGCTCGAAGCGCCGGACGATATGGCGAATATGAAAGGAATTTACGCCGCGCTTGCCCAGGCTTTATCGGTGGTCGAATACCAGCTTTCAAAAAACATACTGGCAAAATCCGCCGACATAGTTTTGCGGCCGCCGGTTTTTAATTATCAATGGTTTCAATTCGAATACGCGCCGGAAATAATAAAAATAGGAAAAGAAGAAACGCTTTTGCGGCTTAAAGAAATCCGCCAAAAAGCCGGAATCAAAAAACCGGAAGAAACTTTCGCGGAAAAATTTTTAAATTTTATTTTGAATTCGCCGGAAAGATAGTGTCGGAATAATCAAAATTCAATTTTCAATCCGTCGTAAGCGAGAAAAATATTTTTTGCCTTTGCCGAAACAATTTTCTGCGCTTGTTCATAAGGCGGCCAGGCGATGCCGATTTGCGTGAGATAAATTTTTTTAAATCCCGATTTTTCGTCGAGCGTTAAAATATCGGCAAAATTCGCGTGGGTCGGAATCGGCTTTTCGTAAGCCGCGCCATCCAAAATCGCCAAATCGGCGTTTTTTATGAGTTTTGCGCTTTCCGCCGGAATTTTTTTGAAGTCGCTGGCATAAGCGATTTTTTTATTTCCGATTTTAAACAAAAACCCCAAAGCCGGAAATCGGGGATTGAAAGAATGAACGACGCGGAAGGGGATTAAAGTGAAATCGCCGAAATCATAATTTTGAAGCGGCTTTAAAAATTTCAAATTCAGGCCGGATAGGAAAATTTGTTTTCCGGCGGCTTCGAAAGTTTTTTCTTCGGCAAAAACAACGGGGCGGCCGAATCGTTTGTAATTTTTGGAAAACGAAAGCAATCCGCCGACGGCGTCGGAATGGCCGTGGGTTATGAAAACGAAATCGATTTTTTTACCGCCGATCAGCCGCGACTGCTTTTCGAAATCCTGCGTCGTATCGATTAAAACATTAAGAGAAGGAAATTCCAAAAAAGCCGAAGTTTGCAAACGCGCGCTTTTGCTTCGCGGCTTGGCCGCTTCTTTGCAAACCGGCCATTTGCAATCGGGGCGCGGAATCCGCCCGGCCGGCCCGGTCCCCAAAAATGTAATAATCATTGGAAATATTATATAATAGAAAGCGATTATTATTAATAAGTTTCGGCGGCGAGCTGATAAGCGCAAGCCCTAATTTCTCTGGCCGGCCGAAACATAAAAAAATGAAATACGAACTGCCGAAGTTGGAATACGGATTCGACGCTCTCGAACCGTATATCGACGCCCGAACGATGGAGATTCATTACACTAAACACCATCAGGGCTATGTTGACAAATTAAACGCCGTGCTGGAAAAATATCCGGAATTGGCCGAAAGAAATCTCGAAGATTTAATAAAAAATGCGGCCGATTTGCCGATGACGGAAAGCGATCGCCTCGCGCTTTTGCACAACGGCGGCGGGCATCTTAACCATTCTCTTTTCTGGCAAACGATAAGTCCCGAAAAGAAAACCGACGAATCGCTGAAAAGCGAAATCGAGAAAAAATTCGGTTCGGTCGAGGAATTCAAAAAACAATTTTCGCAGGCGGCGTCATCTCATTTCGCCAGCGGCTGGACCTGGCTTGTCCGAGATGAAAACGGAGAACCGGCGGTTTATTCTTTGCCGAACCACGAATCGCCGATCGCCAAAAATCACAAGCCGATAGCCGTTCTCGATGTCTGGGAGCACGCCTATTATCTGAAATACCAGAACCGCCGGCCGGAATATATAGAAAATTGGTGGAATGTTTTCAAATTCTTTTGAAACAAAACTTCGACGTATTCGTTTTTGCCGCGGCAAAGTTTGAAACCGATTATTCCAAAATAACGCCGATAAAATTTTTGCGGCCGTTTAAAAATTCCCGCGCCGACAGGATTTTTCCGCCTTCGAGTTGAAGTTTTTCGATCGATAAAATTCCTTTGCCGCATTTTACGGCCAAAATATTTTTGTCCAAAAAAACTTCGCCGATTTTTTTGCCGTTTCCGGTTTCAAAAACCGAAGCCTCGAAAATTTTTAAAATCTTGCCGTTCCACACCGTCCAGGCCGACGGCCAAGGGTAAAAAGCGCGCGTCATCCTTTCTATTTCTTTTGCGCTTTTTTCCCAGTTTATTTTGCCGTCTTAGATCGGA
>JAJYIB010000033.1 GCA_021790275.1 bacterium | reverse complement strand
CGATCTCACTATCCGCGGCGATTTCGTGTTGGATTCTTATCAGTTGTCCGATGCGGACGGCCGCGCGGTGCGAAATTTGATTCACGCTTCCGGTTCGGCGGACGAAGCGAATAAAGAAATCGACCTTTGGTTTGATCCGGAAGAAATTATCAATTATCGCCTGATACAGGAACAAATTTTGTACGACGTGAATTTGGACGGTATTTTGGAATAGAATTTGAGCTGTGGATTAAACGGTTATTGTTTTATCCGGCGCCGCGTTATAATAAAAACGGACAGGAAAGTTGTTTTACAAGATTTTGGGCTGAATCATTTTATTCGGGAATCCCATATTGCTTCAATCCGTGGATTGAAGTTGCGGATACCCACTTGGCTTATCGCCAAAATTATCTTTAAAACAGCTTTTCTGCGCCGCACAAAACTCCCCCGCGAAGCGGGGGAGTTTTGTGTTTTCGGGATGCCGGGAATCGAACCCGGGTCGCAAGACCCCCAGCCTTGTGTACTGCCATTGTACGACATCCCGCCTTCGCCCCGCCTTGCAATGGGCGAAGGCGGGGAAATCAAAACGCACTGAAATTTATTTGTTTTTCCGCTTGGCCATCGTCTTAATGCACTTGGCGCAAGCTTTGGCTCTTTTGCCGCTCGGCAAAGCCACCCATTGGAGATTGGGATATTTCCTTTTCTTGGCCGCCGGGTTATACTTACCCCGTAATTTATTGCGCGGCGTAACGAGTATCGAGCCCTTGCCGCAGATTTCGCAGATTTTGGACATAGTTTTATCTTTTTAACACGAAATCGGATGATAAATCAAATTATTTTTCTTTATCTCGTCATTGTCATTTCTTCGGTTTTCCACGAATACGCCCACGGACTAATGGCTTATCACCTCGGCGACCCGACAGCCAAAAACGAAGGTCGGTTGACGCTCAATCCTTTGGTCCATATGGATCTTTTCGGCACGGTGATTTTGCCTTTGTTTTTGCTTTTCACCGGCGGAATTTTCATCGGATATGCCAAACCGGTGCCTTATAATCCTAAGAATCTGACCGACAAAAAATATGGTTCGCTGAAAGTGGGCGCCGCCGGCCCGTTGAGCAACCTGGCCATAGCTTTGATTTTCGGATTGTTCATAAGATTTTTTTCCGGCGTCGGGGCGGTAAGCGCCGCTTTGCCGCCGTCGTTTTTTTCTTTCGTAGCCATTATTGCGGCCATTAACATCGCTCTGGCGCTTTTTAATCTGATTCCGTTTCCGCCGCTCGATGGCTCGAAGGTATTTGCCGATCTTTTTCCCCGCGCCTGGTCGAAAGTTATGGATTTGGGAATCTGGGGGCTGGCTTTAGCCCTACTGGTCGCTTTTTTGGCTCTGCCGACACTTGTCGATTTGATATTCCGGCTTATTACCGGCCGGCCGCTGGCGTTTTAACCGGCTATTGACTTTTCCGGCCGACCGGAATACAATGGGGGCATAATAAAAATCTCTGTTAAGGCGGGGATTTTTTGTTTGTCAAAAATATGCATAAATACCTTAAATCCCGAACTTTTTGGCTTAATAAAGCCATCATTACGGCGATTATAGCGATTTTAGCGTTTAACGTGGCCGCGCCTCAGGCGGCGGCGGCTTGGAGTTTTGACGACGTTTCGGCATTTGTCCAAAAACCGGACGCCGGCGGCTTGGTTATGGTTATCGGCGGCAGTTCGCTTGCGGCCGCCGGCGACAGTGATACGCAGACATCTTCAAAAATAATCAGAGCCGTTTTAACCGCTTATTCTTCGACGCCCGATCAGACCGACGATTCGCCTTTTATCACGGCGTCCAATACGCATGTCAGAGACGGAATCGTCGCGGCCAACTTTTTGAATTTCGGCACCCGAATAAAAATTCCGTCGATATTCGGCGACAAAATTTTCACGGTCGAAGACCGGATGGCCAGAAAAAACAACGGTAAAATCGACATTTGGTTTCCCGCAAGACATTTGGCGAAAAGATTCGGCATTCAGGAGGCGGAAGTCGAGATATTGGATTAACAATATTGCGGGCTTATTGAAATAAAATCCTCTTCCGGATTATTCGGAAGAGGATTTTTTTAGGTTCATTTTTTCTCCGTTTTTTCCCGGAGACGTTTTTGCTCCGGGGTTTCGACGGGGTGGATCTCGACGAATTCCGATAAACCGATGGCTTGGAAAACGTTTGAGATCTCGCTTCCGGCCGTTTTGATTATCGACAAATCGTCGGGCATTACGGATCTTAAAGCCAATAATCCGTATTGCCCGAAACTTTTTTCAACTATCGTCTGGGCAATAAATACATAAGACGACAGCGAGCTGAAGTCGTACATCGCCGGGAAAGCAATTTCCTTTATTTCGCCGAGATTGAGGCGATCAAGGAGTTTTGCGGCAATCTCCCGGTGGTGATCGTCTACATAGCCGATCGGAAGGCGGAATTTTTTCTCCGTCTCATAGAGCCGCAAAATAACGCGGCCGAAATCGGAGAACAGGCCGGCGGTTTCGACCTTGCTTATGAGGTCGTTCCGCAGCTTGTCTTCTTTGGCCAGCAATCGGGCCAAAGTTGCGATTCCGACGCACCGCGCCTTGAGTTCTCTATTGCGAGTTTGATCGTCGGAAAAAAGCGAAAGGATGATCAGTCCTTTCGTCGTCTGCATTCCCAAGCGCATCATAACGCTTGAGAACTTCGACTCTTTTACTTCGCCCCGCCACAAATTTCCCGCAAACAATGTGCCGGCCATCGTTATCAGCCGCGCCGTTGTGGCGGGGTCCAACATCGTCTTCAAGCTTTCCAGTTGCGCCTCTGTTGCTTCTGGGTTTTCTAGAATTTCCATCGCTTTGGGATGAAATCCCGCAGCGACCTTGCCCAAAATCCACTCTTCCATTTCCGCTTGCGCGACCTGAATGGCGCTCTCCATAGTTATTTCCTCCTTTGTAATGTGCTTTATTGCCGGTATATTAAACCCGATGTCTATAAAAAGTCAAGCTAATTCAATTTGGTGGACGAGGAGGGGCTCGAACCCTCATGGCTTTTCAGCCACAACATTTTAAGTGTTGCGCGTATACCGGTTCCGCCACTCGTCCTTATTCAAATTTCATTCTGGAGGTCACGGCCGGAATCGAACCGGCGTATAGCTCTTTTGCAGAGAGCCGCCTTACCTCTTGGCTACGTGACCATTGAATTAATCTTGATGATATTTTAATTTCATTATCCATTTTTCGCATATTTTGCCACGATTTTAACGGCGGCGTCAATCGAACCTTTAAACCGGAAACCGGCGGCATACTTATGCCCGCCGCCGCCGAGACGCATCGCCAGTTTGGCGACATCGTATCCTTTGTCGGGCCGGCCTCGCAGACTGCCGCGCACTTTTCCTTCGCTTTTTTCGGTAAGGAAAAGCGCGAATTTGCCTTCTTGCAGTCGGTTCAGATAAGAGACGGCTTCGTAAAGATCGTCGGATGACAGATGGTGTTTGTCCAATTCTTTTCTCGTCACCCAGGAATACATAAAATCGCCGCCGCGATGATGTTTGACGCGGCGAAGAATTTCTCCCAAAAGCTTCATTGCCGCGGTTTTTATCTGACCGTTCAAGGCATCGGCGATGTCAATCGGTTTTATTTTTAACCGCCGCGACAACTCGACGACGGTTGCGAGCGGCTGGAAATTTCCTGCGTATCGGAAAAATCCGGTATCGCTTAAAATACCGACAGTCAATGCGCGGGCGATTTTCGCGTCGATTTTGAAACCGACGGCTTTGAAATAGTCGTATAAAATCTCCACGGCCGAAGAATACGACGAATCGATGATTCCGAAATCCGCTCTTTTTTCTTTGCCCGGCAGATGGTGGTCGAAAATCAAAATCGGCGTTTTGGGATATTTTTTAAGGTAGCCGTCGATGCCCAACTGAATCATCGAGCCGTAATCGAACCCGACGATCAGATCGTAGCGGTTTTTCGGGTGCTTTGATTTTATCCGCGATGCGCCGGGAATGAATTTTAAGGTTTCCGGAATTTCGGAAACGCATAAAAGCCGATGCGGCTTTTTGATTTTTTTAAGATAAAATCCGAAAGCGGCGAGCGAGCCGACGGCGTCGCCATCGGGCGATGAATGGCTCACCGCCAGCACGCTGTGGGCGTTTTCGATTATTTTTTCTATTTGTTTGAAATTAAGGTTTTTCATTTTTTATTTCCTCCAATATTTTTTCGACTTCGCCCGCCGCTTCGGGATTTCTGTCGCGCTTGAAATTTATTTTGGGCACCGGCCGCGTTTTCATTTTTTTATTCAGCTCCTGTTGGATTTTGAAAATCGAGCGGTTGAGATTTTCTAAAACTTTTTCGGTTTCCGAAGGCGGATAAACGCTCACGAAAATCGAAGCGGTGAACAGGTTGGAAGCGGTGGCGACGCGGGTGATGGTGGCCAAAACTCCGGATTTCAAATCGAGAAAATCGGAGATGATTTTGCCCAGTTCCTTTTTAATAAGTTCGTCGAATCTTTCGGCTCGTTCGCGGCTCATATTTTTATTGCGGCTTTTTGAAAAACACCAGCGTGTCGCCGGCCGCGATTTTCGGTTCGCCGAAATCGACGGAAAGCCCGGCTTCCCGACCGGTTTCGACTTTTCCGGTTTCTTTTTTGTCCGATTGAAGGCCGGAAACGCGACCCTGACCGATTGCCGTTTCGTCCCGTAAAATATCGAAGCGCGCGCTTTTTGAAATTTCCCCGGAAACCGCCTTGCCGCCGAAAACCTGGCGATTTTTTTCCTGTCGAAAAACGGCCAGAACTTTAAGCCGGCCGATTTCTTCGCGTTCGGGTTTCGGCCGGAGCTTTTTTTCGACGGCGGCCTTTACCCTGTCCAAAATATCGTAAATTATTTTTCCTTCAAAGATATTTTCTTTTTGTTCTTCGCTTAAAACCGCGCCGCCGGCGATTTTGACATTGAAAGCGATAATCAGGGCGTTGCCCAGTTCGGCAAGCTTTAAATCGTTTTCGGTAACGCCGCCAGTTTCGGCTTTGATGATTTTTACCGTTCCTTCCGCGAAATTCATTTTTTGCAGACTTTCTTTAATCGCTTCCGCCGAACTTTGAACGTCGGCTTTGACGATAATGTTCACGAAATTTTTTTCCGGTTCTTCTTTGAACGCTTCGTCGATGTATTCGCCGATTTTTTTGGCGATTTTCAGAGACGGCGAA
>JAJYIB010000032.1 GCA_021790275.1 bacterium | reverse complement strand
TAAGTCGTTTGATCGAATTCGACTTTCGCGCCCGTGATATATTTGCCGTTTAAATCCGTCGGCTTGAAATACGGATCTTGCGTCATAAAATCTTTGTTGCCGGCTTTTTGTTCGTTTAAAATTTTTTGCGTTTCGGCCGGATCGCGCTGTTCTTTGAATTCGAGATACGGCGTCGCGCCTATCAAAGCAATCGCCTGCGGAACATTTTTGATTCCGGCAAGTTCGACAACAAGCCGCCAATCGGAACCGGAATTTTCAACTTCGACAACCGGCTCGCTGACTCCGAAAAGATTGACGCGCCGCTCGATAACGTCGCGCAGTCCCGACATTGCCGACGCCGCATCACCGCCGCTGGCTTTGGAAACATCGGCGGAATAAACAAGACGCGTGCCGCCGGCCAGATCAAGACCGAGTTTGAAAGGCGTATTGATAAAGTGCGGCAAAGGCACCGGCGACGCGGCGTTGATTTTTCCTATCGCGTTGTCCCAAACGGACGGAAAAACAAAAAACGCCGCCACGAGAGAAATTATAAAAATCGCCAGCGCGACATATCGCGCTTTCTTGGCGGCGTCCAATTTGAATAGTTTGTCGGGAGAATAATTTGCTGCCATTTCAATAAAACCCTAATCCTTAAAAAACTTGTCCCAAAGCGGTTCAGTAGCCCAACCTATCAATAAAGCCAATAAAAATTCTAGCATATTTTATAAAGAATAAAATTTAATCCGGTTTTTTGTCAATAAAAAACCGCCGGAGCTTTTTCGACCATTTCGGACCGGCGTATGCCACGCCGATGCGCGCCGATTTTTTGATTTTGAATTTTGAAATTTCAAAATCCGGATTATCCTCAATCCAAAGTCCCGTTTTTCGCGATGCGGTTTTATTGTTTATTTTTTTATCGATTTTCAAAAATTTCGTAAGCCGAGCCGGTCCGTTTACGCCGCCGGCCGCGCGAATCAGTATCGCCGCCGGAAAATTTTTCGGCCCGACCACGATATTCAGCATCCAGTGCATTCCGTAAGTAAAATAAACATACCAAATGCCGGCTTCGCCGAACATCGGCGCGTTTCTTTTCGTCATTCCCCGAGAAGCGTGCGACGCTTTGTCTTCAAATCCTTCGTAAAGTTCGACTTCGGAAATCACCAGCCGCGTCGTTTTTCCGCCGACGCGCCGCGCCAGATATTTACCCAACAACTCGCGCGCGACGATTTCGCCCGATCCGCCGAAAAAGTTTTTTTTCAAAACCGCCATAACGTCGGTTATTAAATCAACTCGCGTATTTCATCCAAAATTTCTTTCGGAATCGGATCGCGCGCCGGACTTTTGCCCGGATACCTCCAGGCGGTGATGATTTTTATTTTCGCGCCGCCTGTCGCGCCGCCGGATTTCAATATTTGATTTTCGGTTTTCGAGCCGGCAACTTTATACATCGCCCAGATTTCGGAATAATTTTTTCCGCCGGCCGGTTGCATCGCCGCGACAAGACCCGGCACTATCGCCTCTTCGGTTCGCGCCGGATATCGGATTATTCTTTTGACTCTTTGCGCCGACAAACCGTAACGGCGCATTTTATATTGCGAATGATTCGTCCAGGCGTATTTTTCCGATTTGCGCGGCGTTTCCGATTTTTTAAAAATTCCCGCCGTCATTTTTCTATTTCCGCTTCCGCCGCCGCTTTTCGATAGCGGCAAAAATCGCAATCCGCGCCCGATTCCGGCAATTTTTCGCCGACGAGACACTTGTGCGCCGAAAAAATGGCATCTTCAACCCAGCTGTCGTCGCCTTTATACGGCAAAAGCTTTATGTCGAATTCCAGCTTGGCGTCGAACGCTTCTTTGTCGGCGTTGCCGTTGCAATAGACGAAATATCCCGTGTCGCTTACTTTAAATCCGTTGCGCCGGAAAAGCCATTGATAAATTTCCATTTGCCGCTTGTAGCCGATTTGCCATTCCGAATCCAGATTCACTTCCGAGCTTTTCGACGTGGCTTTGTAATCGACGACAATCAACTCGCCCGCCGGATTTATCCAAACATCGTCGATGGCGCCGGTGATTATCAAGTTCGTCGGTTCGTGCAGATACTGCACGCCCTCGCTCAAAGCGTCGCGCCATTTTTCGATGTCTTTGTGCCGGAACGGAATCGCGTCGATCTTATATGCTTTCATTAAAGGATGCGGATTTCCCGCCGCGCGATGGATATCGAATTCTTTTTTGAGAAGCGTATCCACCGCCTTGTTCAAATTAAAAGGAAACCCGGGCGGCTGGCCGATTCCCAGCCGGCGATCGATATAAAAACAGCGCGGACAAAGAAGAAAATTTTCCAGCTTTGAGCGGCTTAATTTGAACGGCGTTTTCGCCGCCGGATCGAAAATATTCCGGTATCTTTTCGGATTGTAGAATTTTGACATAAAAACATCATACCGCAAAAAACGGATTGATCAAAACGGATAATCGACAGTGTGGTGTTCGCGATTTTTTACAGTTCGATTTTCTGCTTGCCGTAGCCGAATAATTTTTCGTCTATCACATCGATTTTTTTCGGCTTTATCACATACCATGATTCTCCTTCCGTCATTTCGCCTTCTTTCGGAAGAGGTATTCCTCTTTTGAGAAAATACCTCACAAGCAAACCTGCGCCGATGCTTTCTACTTTTTCGGCGGCGCCGGCAAACTGGATTCCGCGGCTGTTTTCGCCGCGGCCGCTCAAAGTTATCGTTCCGGCCGCCTGCGGATTCTGCGCGAGGGCTTTCGAATGGCGCACATTGACATTCGACATCCAGTAAATGTTGAAATCATCGTCGTGGACAAAAATTACATCGCTGGCCCAGACGCCATCATCGTCGGCGGTCGCCAAACTCATAACATAGCCACCGTCCAAAATCTCTTTTACCAAACTTTTGACATCGACTGCCATATATTTATTTTAATTATAATTTATTCTCCGTCGCGATTTTATTCTCTAGTTCCCATATCCATGGCACTTCTTATACTTCTTCCCGCTGCCGCAGGGGCAGGGATTATTGCGGCCGATGTCGGAAGAAGCAGGCGGCGCGCCAAAATTTTGTCGGGCGGAATTGTAGGATGATTGCGCCGTGTCGGATTGCCCCGGATTGCGGGGCGGCTGGATTTTTAAAATTACCATCGCGACTTGGATATCGAAATTCGCCAAAAGCTGTTGGAACAATTTACGGCTTTCATTTTTGTATTCCACCAAAGGATCTCTTTGACCGTAAGCCCGCAAATTAACGCTGTCGCGAAGATATTCCATATCTTCCAGATGATTCATCCACAGCGTGTCGAGCGTATTAAGCATAACAAATTTTTCGACTTGCCGCATCAATTCCGGCCCCAATTCTTTTTCTTTTTGGTTATACAACTCTTCCGCGCTTGAATTTGCGGCCGCGATGCCCGATCCTTCGGGATATTTTTCCATCAAACCGATAACTTCTTCGCGGGAAACGCCGGACAGAATTTCAAGCCGTTTTTTGTAAACCAGGGAACGATGCTTATTCATAACATCGTCGTATTCGAGAATATGCTTCCGCGCGTCGAAATTAAATCCTTCGATTTTCGCCTGCGCCGATTCGATGGCTTTTGAAACCAATCCGGCTTCAATCGGCTGATCTTCCGGAATGTTCAGCGTCGTCATTAAATTTTTTATCCGTTCGCCGCCGAAAATTTTCAGCAGGCTGTCTTCAAGCGACGAGAAAAACATCGACACGCCCGGATCGCCCTGCCGGCCGGCGCGGCCGCGCAGCTGGTCGTCTATCCGCCGCGCCTCGTGGCGTTCGGTGCCGATGACGCACAAACCGCCGAGCGAGCGCACTTTTTCCGCCTCGTCCGGATCCGGCGGATTGCCGCCAAGCACGATGTCGACGCCGCGCCCGGCCATATTTGTCGCCACCGTCACCGCGCCGAGCCTCCCCGCCTGCGCGTGAATCACCGCTTCTTTTTCGTGCTGTTTGGCGTTTAAAACTTCATGCCTTATTCCTTCGCGCGAAAGCAGGCGCGAGAGTTTTTCGTTGTTTTCGATTGAAATAGTGCCGATCAAAACCGGCTGGCCCTTTTGATGCCGCTCTTTGATTTCGTCGACCACGGCGCGGTATTTCGCTTCTTCGGTTTTATAAATCTTGTCGGCTAAATCGCGCCGCACAAGCGGCTTATGGGTCGGGATGATCGCCACGCCGAGATTATACACTTTATGAAATTCTTCCGCCGACGTGGCGGCGGTCCCCGTCATTCCGGCGAGTTTGTCGTAAAGCCGGAAAAAGTTCTGGAAAGTTATCGAAGCCAGTGTTTTTGATTCCTGCTGGACTTTTACCCCTTCTTTGGCTTCGATCGCCTGATGAAGTCCTTCGGAATATCGGCGGCCGGCCAAAAGCCGCCCCGTGAATTCGTCGACGATCACCACTTCGCCGTTTCTGACGACATAATCTTTGTCTTTGCGGAAAAGCGCCTGGGCGCGCAGGGCTTGTTCGAGATGATGGACATATTTAATCCCCCGTTCTTCATATATATTTTCCACGCCCAGCATTTTTTCGACTTTGTCGAGACCGGTATCGGTGATGACGGCCGTTTTCATTTTTAAATCGACGGTGTAATCTTCGTTTTCATTAAGCCGCGGCGCGATTTTGGCGAAAGTTTCATAAAGTTTCGGCGCTTCGGCGTCGGGCATCGAAATTATCAAAGGCGTCCGCGCTTCGTCTATTAAAATACTGTCGACTTCGTCGACGATGGCGAACGGCCGCTTTGGGCTGATGATTTGCGGCAAGTCGCCGACAAGGTTGTCTCTTAAATAATCGAAACCGAATTCGGTGTTGGTGCCGTAAACGATATCGCAGTTGTAAGCGTCTTTTTTGGATGCCGGACGCAGAAACTCGTGAACCACCCGGAAGCTTCCCAAAACGTCGCGGATTTCGTCGAGTTGTTTTTCGCCGCCGGCATTCGATTTGTAAAGCGAATCGTAAACAAAACTGCCGTCGGAATTGACACAGCCGACCGTAAGGCCGAGGAAATTATAAACCTGTCCCATCCAGACGGCATCGCGCCGGGCCAGATAATCGTTGACGGTAACGACATGTGTTTTGCCAGCAAGCGCATTCAGATAAACCGGTAAAGTGGCGGTCAAAGTTTTGCCTTCGCCCGTCGCCATCTGAGCGATTTTACCCTGATGAAGAGCGATGCCGCCCAAAATCTGTTCGTCGAAATGGCGCTGATTGAGCGTCCGAGCGGCCGTTTCGCGCGCCGCCGCAAACGCTTCGGGTAAAATGCCGTCGAGCGGCTCGCCTTCGGCGAGCCGCTTCCTGAATTCCGCCGTTTTGTCTT